>JAKOQD010000351.1 GCA_029778515.1 Actinomycetes bacterium | reverse complement strand
TGGCAGGCCACCCGCGCCGACGACGGTAGCTACTCGGAGTGGAAGTACTCCGATCTGGGCGCGAACAGCTATCACCCCACCAAGGGGAACGCCGAGGGTTGGCGCTACCAGGCGTTGGCGGACGGAAAGGTACATCCTGACGCGACCCCCCCGTCCGCGCCGGTGGCGACCCCTGAGCCGACCAGCAAGCCGTCCGAGACCGCCAAGCCCAGTCCCAAGCCGACGGTCACCAAGACGCCCACGTCGACCAGTTCGGCGACCCCGAGCGCCACCGACTCCCCCAGCGCGAGTGCTGCGCCGACGACCCCGCCCGCCACGCCCAGTGAGCCGACCGGGTGGCCGTCCGCGGCTAGCCCGGCGCCGGAGGGCACGGTCAACTCCCCGATCGAACCAGCACCCAGCGGCACCCCAGTCGGTGCACTGGCCGCCGGTGGCCTGGTGTTGGCCGGCGGTGCCGGCGTCGGCGCCTGGTGGTGGCTGAAGGGACGGCACCGCTGACCTCACTGCACCCTTGGGCATGGTGGTGCTGGGCGATCGGAATTGGGCTCGCCGTCAGTGGCACCACCAACCCCTTGCTGCTCGCACTCATCGCCACCGCCATGGTCGTGGTGGTGATGTTGCGGCGCAGTTCGGCCCCGTGGGCGCGCTCGGTGCGGGCCTATCTGCTGCTGAGCTTGTTCGTCATCGGCATGCGGGTGCTGTTCCAGGTGCTGATCGGCGGCGGCACCGGCGAGACTGTGCTGTTCACCCTGCCGGAGATCCCATTGCCGGAATGGGCCGCCGGCATTCGGCTCGGCGGTGCGGTGACGCTCGAAGGACTCATTTTCACGCTGTACGACGCGCTGCGCCTGGCGGTGATGCTGCTCTGCATCGGCGCGGCGAATGCCCTCGCCAACCCACGGCAGGCGCTGCGTTCGGTTCCCGCAGCGCTCTACGAGGCGTCTGTGGCAGTGGTGATCGCGCTCAGCGTGGCACCCCAGTTGATCGAGAGCGCCCAGCGCGTCCGGAAGGCTCGGTGGCTTCGCGGCGACGCCGGCACCGGGCTGCGCGCGCTCGGGGCGATCGCCCTTCCCGTATTGGCGGACGCGATCGAGCGCTCGATGTCGCTGGCCGCCGGCATGGAGTCGCGAGGCTTCGCCCGCACCCAGGGGCTCCCGGTCAAGCGCACGCTGCCGGTGATGCTGCTCTCGGTGATGGTCGCGACCCTGGGTGCGTTCCTGCTACTCAGCACCACTTTGTGGGAGCTGGCGGTGACCCTGCTCATCGTCGGCCTGGTGGGCACCGGGTTTGGGTTGCGCGCAGCCGGCACCCGGTTGCAGGTGACGCGCTACCGTCCGCATCCCTGGGGTTGGCGAGCCACCGGCGTGGCCGCGTCCGGCCTGCTGGCCGCGGCCGTGGTCATGGGGACGGGCTGGCTCGATCCGACCGGAGGGGGCCTCTGGCCGTCCACCGATCCGCTGGAGTGGCCAGAGTTGACCGCGCCGATGCTGCTGGCGATCGCTTTCGTGCTGGCGCCGCTACCGCTGACGATCCCGCGCCGGTTCGCAGCAGTGAGCAGCGTGCGCACCGATGTCCGGGTGCGTGGCTTGCGGGCAGTGAGCCGATCGTGATCACCTTCGAGAACGTCAGCGTCACCTACGCTGGGGCGGCTCGGCCGACCCTGCGTGATGTGAGCTTCACGCTGCCCGAGGGTGATCTTTGCCTGGTCGTCGGCACCACCGGGAGCGGAAAATCCACTCTGCTAGGGGCGATGAACGGGTTGGTGCCGCACTTCACCGGGGGCACCCTGCAGGGGCGGGTGGTGGTTGGCGGTCGGGACACCGCGCGCTACCGGCCGCGCGACCTGGCGGACGTGGTGGGCTACGTCGGTCAGGATCCGCTGCGCGGCTTCGTCACCGACACCGTCGAGGACGAGATCGCCTACGGCATGGAGCAACTCGGCGTCGACCCGGTGGCCATGCGCAAGCGCGTCGAGGAGACCCTCGACGTCATGGGCATCGCCGACCTGCGCCGGCGTCCGCTGATCGAGCTTTCCGGAGGTCAGCAGCAGCGGGTCGCGATCGCGTCCGTACTGGCGGCGCATCCGAAGGTGCTGGTGCTGGACGAGCCCACCTCCGCGCTCGACCCCACCGCAGCCCAGGACGTGCTCTCGGCCATCTCAACTCTGGTGCACGAAGTCGGGCTGACCGTGGTCCTCGCCGAGCACCGGCTGGAGCGGGTGATGCATGCTGCGGACTCGATGATCTGGCTGCCCGGGGACGGTACCGCTCAACTCGGCAGCCCGGCCGCTGTGCTCAGCAGCGCCGACGTCACTCCCCCGCTGGCCGCACTGGCCCGGACCCTGAGCTGGGCCGAGGTGCCGTTGAGCGTCCGCGAGGCTAGGCGAAAGGTGCAGGCGCTTGGACTGTCGCTGGCCGCACCCGCAACTGAGCCGGCTGCTGCCAGCGACGACCAGCCGGCGTTGACCGCACGCGACGTGGAGGTTCGCTACGGCGAGATCAGCGCCGTCCGCGGGGTCGACCTCGACCTGCATGGCGGCGACGTGACCGCGCTGCTCGGCCGCAATGGTTCCGGCAAGTCGTCGCTGCTCTGGGCGCTTCAGGGGGCCCTGAGCTGCGCCGGCGAGATCCGGGTGGGTGCGGCCGACCCGAGGAAGCTGTCCGCGGCGGACGCGCGACGCGTGGTCACCCTGGTGCCGCAGACCGCAGCCGATCTGCTCTACCTGCCGAGCGTGGCCGCCGAATGCGAGCAGGCCGACCGGGAGAGCTCGGCGGAGGCAGGCACGGCGCGAGCGATCCTGCGGCGGCTCGGTGCGGACGTGGCGGACGACCACGACCCGCGCGACCTGTCCGAAGGCCAACGGTTGGCCCTGGTCCTGGCGATTCAGCTCACCGCCCGACCGCAGGTGCTGCTGCTGGACGAGCCCACCCGCGGGCTCGACTACCAGTCGAAGGCGCAACTCCACGGCATCATCGATGCGCTGGCCGCGTCCGGGGTGGCGGTGCTGATCAGCACTCACGACGTGGAGTTCGCCGCCCTGGCCAGCCGCAAGCTGCTGCTGATGGCCGACGGTGAGGTGATCGCGTCCGGCTCGACCAGCGACCTGCTCACTTCGTCACCGGCCTATGCGCCGCAGATGGCCAAGGTGTTCGCGCCCGTCCCGGTGCTCACCCCCCAAGACGTAGCCAAGGGGCTGGCATGACCAACGTCCGCTCCCTGAATGCACCCACCGACGACTTTGCTCCCGAAAGGGACCCGCGCTCCCGAATTATCGGGAGCGGGAGTCCCATTCGGGAGCAAAGTTCGAGCAGGGCGAGCACGGGACGGGTCAGCGCGGCCTTGATTGTGGCGATGGTGGTGGGCGCGGTGGCGTTCAGCTGGCCGCTGTTCCTCAGCCACACCTCGGCGATGTCGGCGGCCCAGGCACCGATCGTGTTCGCCGTGGTGCTGCCGCTGGTGTTGGCGGTTGTGCTCACCGAGCTCACCGGCGGACGCATGGACGCCAAGGCGCTGGCCATGCTCGGCGTCCTGGCCGCGGTCGGGACGATCCTGCGTCCGCTGAGCGCAGGGACGGCCGGCTTCGAGCTGATCTTCTTCCTAATGATCCTTGCCGGACGCGTGTTCGGGCCCGGCTTCGGCTTCGCGCTCGGCTCGATCACGCTGTTCACCTCGGCGCTGATCACCTCCGGCGTGGGGCCGTGGCTGCCGTTCCAGATGCTCAGCGCCGGCTTCGTCGGCTTGTTCGCCGGACTGCTGCCGAAGGCGTCCGGGAGGATCGAGATCGGGCTGCTGGCCGCGTACGGCATGGTCTCGGCTTTCGCCTACGGCTGGTTGATGGACTTCTCGTTCTGGCCGTTCGCGATCGGCGACGGCACCCAGCTCTCTTTCAACCCGGACGCGTCCCCGCTGGAAAACCTGCACCGTTTCGTCCTGTTCAACCTGGCGACGTCGATGGGCTGGAACCTGGGCCGGGCGCTGACTAACGCGGTGCTGATCACCCTGCTCGGCGTCCCGCTGCTGCGGCTGCTGCGCCGAGCCGCAAGACAGGCAAACTTCGTACCGGTGAGTTTGGGTTCGACACTGGCGGAATAGGGCAAGTTAAGGGCAGGTTGGACCTGACAAGCAAAGTACCGACGAAGGGAAATCCCATGGCCTACACGCTGCCCGATCTCGACTACGACTACGGCGCCCTCGCACCGCACATCTCGGCCGACATCATGGAGTTGCACCACAGCAAGCACCACGCCGCCTACGTGGCCGGCGCGAACACGGCGCTGGAGAAGCTGGCGGAGGCCCGCGAGAAGAGCGACTTCGCGAGCGTGCCGAAGCTGGAGAAGGATCTCGCCTTCCACCTCGGTGGGCACATCAACCACTCGGTCTTCTGGAAGAACATGTCCCCCGACGGCGGCGGCGAGCCGACCGGCGAGGTCGCGTCCGCGATCGACGAGTTCTTCGGTGGCTTCGAAGGGTTCAAGGGCCAGTTCGAGGCCGCGGCAAACTCGCTGCAGGGGTCGGGCTGGGCGATGCTGGTCTGGGACACCCTCGGCCAGCGGCTGAACATCAACCAGCTCTACGACCAGCAGAACAACCTGCCGGTCGGCCAGCTGCCGGTGCTGCAGCTCGACATGTGGGAGCACGCCTTCTACCTGCAGTACAAGAACGTGAAGGCCGACTACGTGAAGGCATGGTGGAACGTCGTCAACTGGACCGACGTCGCCGACCGCCTGGCAAAGAGCCGCGCCGTCGTCATCTTCTGACCTGAATCAACGGCCCCCCGAGGGCAAATCCTGAGAGAACTTGACCCATCTCTCAGGTTGAGGCAGACTTTTCTCAGGAAACTGCTCGTCAACCCTCGGGGGACTTCGTTTTGAACAAGGCAATCACCGCAGCGGCGCTATCCGCGACGCTCCTGATTGGTGGCGCCACCATCGCCACCGGCCTGCACAAGGACGTCCGCGTGAGCGTCGATGGCGAGTCGCTGCCCGGCGGCGCGTTCGCCCTCACTGTGGGCGACCTACTGGCCGCGAAGGGCATCACCCTGACCGCAGGCGACGAGGTCAGCCCATCCGTCGACACGGCAATCAGCGATGGCGACGCGGTCGACGTCCGTTTCAACAAGCCGGTCACCCTCACGGTGGACGGCACCGAGCGTCGGTTCTTCACCACCGCAACCACCCTGGACGCCGCACTCACCAGCGCCGCACTGCAGGGTGAGCTCACCGGGTCGGAGATGTCGGCACTGCCCACCGCCCCGGTGCCGCGCGACGGTCTCGAGGTCACCGTGAGTACGCCCAAGCAGGTCACCCTCGAGGTGCGCGGCAAGGAGACTGAGCTCACCACCACCGCAGCCTCGGTGGCCGAACTTCTCGCCGAGCGCAATCTGATGGCGGACGCGGACGACAAGCTCTCCCCCGCCGGCGACGCTGCGATCACCGACGGCCAAAAGATCACCCTCGACCGGGTCGAGGTATCCACGAAGGTCAAGACGGAGCCAGTCAAGTTCGACACCGTCGAGAAGAAGGATTCCAGCCTCTGGAAGGGTGAGTCCCGCATCGTCACCGCCGGCAAGGTCGGTTTGGCGAAGCGCACGTACGCCATCACCGAGGTGAACGGCGAAGTGACCGAGAAAAAGGTCGTCAACGAAGATGTGCTGACCAAGCCGGTCGACCAGGTGCGGAAGGTCGGCACCAAGGTGTCCGCCAACGGTGTAGGCATCAACCTTGCCCGCGCCGCGATGTGGGATCGCATCGCCAGGTGCGAATCCGGCAACAACTGGAGCATCAACACCGGCAACGGCTACTACGGCGGCCTCCAGTTCAATCGCGCGTCCTGGAACGCCAACGGCGGACGCGACTTCGCGGCCCTGCCACACCAGGCCAGTCGCGCCGAACAGATCACCGTAGCCAACCGCTACTACGCGAAGGCCGGTACCCGGCCCTGGAGCTGTGCCTGAACCAGCCTGAGTATGCCTGCCCGCCCCCATGATCCGCGGCCCTGCAACCTTCCCCTCCCCCGGCCCCTGGTTGCAGGGCCGTGACAACTTCATGGCCACACAAACCTGAGAAACCATTGACTATCTTCTCAGCGTCAGCCAAGCTTTTTCTCAGTAACCCGACCCGCCGGGACGCCCGGCCTGGAGGAACTCCGATGAAGATCATCGCCACCGCACTCTTGACCCTGGCATTGCTAGCCGGCGGCGCGCCGACCGTCGAGGCCGTCGCGGCGCCCGCTGAACCAGCGGCAAGCGCGTCCCAGGCGCCCGCGGTGTCCGTCCCGGCGAAGCCGAAGAAGGTCACGATCAAGGACGGCGCCGAGAAGAAGCGCAAGGTGGAGACCACCACAGCCACAGTCGGCGATCTGCTCACCGAGCTGGGCATCACCCTTGGTGAGCATGATTTGGTCAAGCCCGCCGTGACGAAGAAGCTCAAGCGCCACACCAAGGTACGGATCTACCGCATCACGGTGTCCACCAGGGTCGTGACCGAAGCCGTGCCGTTCAAGGTCGAGAAGGTCAAGAACCCGGAACTGGCACGCGGCGTGAAGAACGTCCTGGTCGCCGGCGTCCCCGGTTCGGCCGAGCGCACCTATCAGGTCACCACGGTGAACGGGGAGGTG
>JAKOQD010000350.1 GCA_029778515.1 Actinomycetes bacterium | reverse complement strand
GCCTTGCCGAGGCGATCGCGCTCGGCCATGACTGCGGCCACGGGCCTGGTGGCCACGCCAGTGAGGACGCCTTCGACGCGTTCCTGCCCGAGGGCTACGACCACGGCCCGTGGGGTGCTGACGTGGTCCTGGCCGGCCTGAACCTGTGCGCCCAGACCCTGGACGGCATCCGCAACCACTCCTGGTCCCGTCCGGTGCCGGCAACGGTGGAGGGCGAGATCGTCAGTTGGGCCGACCGGATCGCCTACTGCGCGCACGACCTGGAGGACGCCGCCGGCGCCGGCATCGTCGATCTCGTCGATCTGCCTGCCGAGATCGCCGGAGTCTGCGGACGCACCCGGCGGCAGCAGTTGGGCACGTTCGTCCGCGCGGTGATCGAAACCGTCGCGAGCACCGGCCAGGTCGGAATGCGTCCGGACGAGGCCGGGGCGCTGGCGGGCCTGCGGGCGTTCAACTACGAGCGGATCTACACCCGTCCCGACTCGGTCGCGCAGTCGCGGGCGGTCATCGACGTACTACACGCTCTGGTGGAGTACTACGCCAAGCACCCTTCTGCAATGCCCGCCGACTTCGTCGACGGGAACGTGCGCGGCGCGGTCACCTATGTGGCCGGCATGACCGACCGCTTCGCTTTCGAGACCGCAGCCGAACTGCTGGGCTGGGATGCCGATCGGCTGCCGAAGGGAATCGGTCGCGGCGCCTGACATGTTCCTAACACTCTTGGCCTATCTGGCCTTTTCAGCATTGCCCTGCCCGATTCGACGCTCGGCGTGGCGTGGCCGGCCATGCGGCTCGACTTCGGCCAGCCGATCGGGGCGGCTGGTTTGGTGCCGCCGCTCGGGTACTGGCTGACGATGTTCGCCGGCCGGGTGCTGCTCGGCTGGGTTGGCCGAGCGGACGGGGCCGTGGCCGGTGCTGGGCGGAGCCGCGATCGGCCTGGTGCTGGCTGGCGTCCTCGCGATGCTGAACACACCAGCCACCGCGATTGCGGCAGTGCTGCTGTTCGGGCTGGCCGCGGCACCCATCTATCCGCTGCTCACGCTCACCACCGCGGAACGTACGTCCGCGGCGATTGTGGACACCGTGGTCGGGCTGCGGGCCGGAGCGTCTTCGCTCGGGCCCGCAATTCTCCCGCTGGTGGTGGGCTTGGCGATGAACCAGTCGATCTCCGCAGTCGCGCCGGTGCTCCTGGTCGCCTGCCTGATCGTTGCCGCGCTGCACGCCGTCCTGCAGTTGCGCAGAGCGGTCGGGCGCGGACCTCAGATCGGCTGACCAGCCCGATGCGTCCAGGAACTACAATCACCGCGTGGCCGGCCTGATCAACGAGGAGGATCTGGCGACCGTCCGCGAGCGCTCGCGAATCGAGGACGTCGTCGCCTCGTTCGTCACGCTCCGCCGCGCCGGCGGCGGCTCGCTGGCCGGGCTGTGCCCGTTCCACGACGAGAAGACCCCGAGTTTCCGGGTGACCCCGGCGCGCGGCTTCTGGCACTGCTTCGGCTGCGGCGAAGGCGGGGACGTGATCAGTTTCGTCCAGAAGATCAACAACGTCGGATTCGCCGAAGCGGTCGAGTACCTGGCCGACCGGGTCGGGGTGCAGCTGCGGTTCAGCGATTCGGGCGGCGCCCGGGTCGAGCCCGGCCTGCGCATGCGCGTGCTGGAGGCGAACCGGCTGGCCGCTGAGTTCTACACCGGCCACCTGCTCAGCGCGACCGGGCTGCCCGGCCGCCAGTTCCTCGACGGGCGCGGCTTCGACAAGACCGCAGCCGAGCAGTTCGGTATCGGCTTCGCCCCGACCGGCGGACGCGAGCTCGGTCAGCACCTCAAAGCTCAGGGCTTCAGCGACGAGGAGCTGGTCAGGGCCGGCCTCGTCCGCGAGAACGGCTGGGATTTCTTCCAGGGCCGCGTGCTCTGGCCGATCCGGGACGCCGGCCGCTCGGTGCTCGGGTTCGGGGCCAGGCGCATCTTCGACGACGACCGGATGCCGGCCAAGTACCTGAACACTCCCGAGACGATC
>JAKOQD010000064.1 GCA_029778515.1 Actinomycetes bacterium | reverse complement strand
ATTACCTGATTCCAGAAGGTCGGCGAGCCCAGCACCTTCTCCACACCCGACTTGGCATTTGAGCGCGACGGTGCCCGGGTGCTCGTCCGGGTACTACGTCGAGCTTCAGCGTCGTACTCGCGCTGCGCTGCTTCCTGGGCCTTCGCGTCCTGCGCTGCCTGCTTCTCCGCGGCGGCCTTGGCTGCGCCTTCCTCGATTCGCCGGGTGAGCAGTTCATAGGCCGACTCGCGGTTGATCGCCTGGCCGTATTTCGCCATCATGGCGGACGCGGCCACGCCCTTGGTGAGCCACTCGGCCGGCATCGGCTCCATTGAGGCTTGTGGAGCGCGCATTCGCGTCCACGCGACCGGGGTGGGAGCGCCGTCCGGGTTCAACACCGTGACGATCGCCTCGCCGATGCCCAGCGCCTGCAGGGTCTCGGCCAGGTCGTACTGGCTGTTCGGATAGGTCTCGACGGTGGCCTTCAGCGCCTTGGCGTCCTTGGGGGTGTGGGCCCGCAGCTGGTGCTGCACCCGGGAGCCGAGCTGGGCCAGCACCGCGTCCGGCACGTCGGTGGGCGACTGGGTGACGAAGAAGATGCCGACGCCCTTGCTCCGAATGAGGCGGACGGTCTGCGCGATCGCGTCCAGGAACGCCTTGGACGCGCCGTTGAACAGCAGGTGTGCCTCATCGAAGAAGAACACGAGCTTGGGTACGTCCACATCGCCGATCTCGGGGAGGTCGTGGAAAAGGTCGGCCAGCAGCCACATCAGGAAGGTGGAGAAGATCTGCGGCCGGTCCTGCAGGTTCGGCAGTTCGAGAAGCGAGATCACGCCTTTGCCGTTGACGGTGCGGATCAGGTCGCGGGTGTCGAACTCGGGTTCGCCGAAGAACTCGTCCGCGCCCTGCGTCTGCAGGGTGATCAGGCTGCGCAGGATCACGCCGACGGTGGCCGAGCTCAGCCCGCCGATCTCCTTCAGCTCGGCCTTGCCCTCGTCGGAGGTCAGGTGGGTCAGTAGCGCCCGCAGGTCAGCGAGGTCGAGCAGCGCCAGGCCCTGGCTGTCGGCGTAGTGGAAGACCAGCCCGAGGGAGGATTCCTGGGTCTCGTTGAGACCCAGCACCTTGCTCAGCAGGATCGGTCCGAAGCTCGACACCGTGGCCCGAAGCGGCACACCCGTGCCCTGACCGCCGAGCGCGTAGAACTCGGTAGGGCAACCGGCGGGCTGCCAGTCCTGGCCGATCTTCTGCGTCCTGGCAAGGAGTTTCTCGCTTGGCTCTCCCGGGATCGCGATGCCCGAGAGGTCGCCCTTGATGTCGGCGGCGAACACGCTCACCCCGGCTGCGGAGATCTGCTCCGCGAGCAGTTGCAGGGTGCGGGTCTTGCCGGTACCGGTCGCGCCGGCCACCAACCCGTGCCGGTTCAGCATCGACAAGGAGAGCCGGATCTTCACGTCGGGGGCGGGTGCCCCGTCCACCATCAACACGCCGAGCTCGATGGCCGGGGTATCGAAGGTGTAGCCGGCCCTGATCTTCTCGGCGGCGTCGGACTGCGCAGTCATGTGCCCAAGACTAGGGATTTCCGGGCGCGCGTGGGGCGAGTGGTAACGCGATTCCGACCCGTGACGACCGGTTTCTGCCTGTGAGCTGGTTGGTGAGGCCCGATCGGGTCCAGATCGCGTCACCTGGGTCGGGAGCGTCCGTGGCCCAACTCAGGCAGTGTCGGGAATTCGAAGGCGGTTGACGTACCGGAACCGGCGCCCGCTGCGCTGAGCATGCACGGCTGCGAGATCGCGACACGGTACCCTTGACCCAAGACAGGGGAGCGCCGCCGGGCGCTGAGAGTGCGGGCTGCCGCAGACCCTCGAACCTGATCCGGTTAACACCGGCGTAGGGAGTCGGGAAATCTCCCCGGGGGAACCCGGGCCCTCCGAGATATTGGAGGAAATGTGCTATTCAACCGGTCAATTCTGACTACGGTGCTAACGTCCGTTGCTGCCGGAGTGCTGATCGCTGGGTGCGCCGGGCAGCCCGTGAAACCAGTCCAGCCGGCCGGGACGGGTCAGGCGACCGCGTCCGCGCCCACTGAGAGCAAGACGCTCACCGTGATCACTCACGACTCGTTCACGCTCGACGACGCGACCATCGGCAAGTTCAGGACCGAATCCGGCTACGACGTGAAGTTCGTGGCGCCCGGAGATGCCGGGACGGTGGTGAATCAGCTCATCCTCACCAAGGACGCTCCGCTTGGTGATGTCGTGTTCGGCGTCGACAACACCTTCGCCGGGCGCGCTATCGAAGCGGGCGTGCTGGCGCCCTACGCCGCGTCCGCGTTGCCTCCCGCTGCAGCCAAGCTGGCAGCGGACGACAAACCGTCGCTGACCCCAATCGACTACGGCGATGTCTGCCTGAACGCCGACTCCGCCTGGTTCAAGGCTAACTCGCTGGCCGTGCCGGAAACCCTGGACGACCTGCTGAAGCCCGAGTACAAGGACCTGCTCGTGGTCTCGAACCCGGCATCTTCTTCGCCTGGTCTGGCCTTCCTGGCCGCGACCGTCGGCGCCAAGGGCGAGGGCTACCTGGACTACTGGAAGGCGCTGAAGGCCAACGGGCTGAAGGTAGTCAAGGGCTGGACGGAGGCCTACACCGTCGAGTTCTCCGGGTCGTCGGGCAAGGGCGACCGTCCGCTGGTGCTCTCGTACGCCTCTTCACCGGCCTATGAGCCGGCCACGGTCGCGCTCACCCAGACCTGCTTCCGCCAGGTCGAGTACGCGGGCGTGATCTCGGGTGCACAGAACGAGGTGGGCGCCCGCAAGTTCATCGACTTCCTGCTGTCCGACGAAGTGCAGGCCGAACTGCCCGAAGCGATGTACATGCACCCGGTCAAGCCCGACGTCCCACTGCCCGAGGAATGGCAGCAGCACGCCGCGGAGGTGGACGCACCCATCGAGGTGCCGGTCGCGGAGATTTCCGCCAGGCGGGACGAATGGATCAAAGCATGGACGGCGACAGTCATCGGGTGACCGAGCCGGCGCCGGACTCGCGTCCGCAGGGCTCGGACTCGCGTCCGTCGGCACAGAGTTCGCTCCCGCCCGTCCAGAGTCCGCTCCCGCCCGTCCAAGGTTCGCTCCCGAAAGGGACCCTCGCTCCCGATAATTCGGGAGCGAGGGTCCCTTTCGGGAGCAAAGCCGCGGAGTCGGGGCGGGGACCCGAGTCCGGGCCGGGAGCCGAGTCCGGGCCGGGGGTGGGGTCGGGGCTGGCCGGCGGGCCGGGAGCCGGAGTCGGGCCGGGAGCCGGGTCGCGGCGGGGCGTCGGGTCGGGTTCCGCGCGAACGGGGGCTTTCGGGCGGACGGGCGCTACGGGCCTTGGCGGGCACACCTGGGTCTGGACGGCCGCGGCGGTCCTTCCGGCCGCTTTCCTGGCGGTGTTCTTCGCGTGGCCGGTGGCTGCCCTGGTCGCGCGTGGGTTTGTTGACGAGACCGGCTTCACCCTCGCTGGCGTCCAAGCCGTCCTCGCGGCCCCAAGAACCTGGCGGATCGTCTACCAGACCCTCGCCCAGGCGGTCGTCGGAACCGTCTTCTCACTAGGGCTGGGGCTGCCCGGCGCCTACCTGCTCTACCGTTGCCGCTTCCCCGGACGCCGAGCGTTGCGAGCGGCGGTCAGCGTCCCGTTCGTGCTGCCGACCGTCGTAGTGGGTGTGGCCTTCCAATCGCTGCTGGCCCCGCACGGACTGCTCGGCTTCCTCGGCCTGCAGGAGTCGTTCATCGGAATCGTGGCCGCGCTGGTGTTCTTCAACTACTCCGTGGTGGTGCGGACGGTGGGTGCGCTCTGGTCGCGGCTCGACCCCCGGGCTGAGGAGGCCGCGCGCACCCTCGGCGCCAGCCGGACGCGGGTGCTCGCCACCGTCACCCTGCCCGCCCTCGCGCCGGCGATCGCGTCCGCTGCTGCGCTGGTCTTCCTGTTCTGTGCCTCCGCGTTCGGGGTGGTGCTGGTGCTCGGCGGAGCGTCCTACGGCACCATCGAAACCGAGATCTGGTACCAGACCACCCAGCTGCTCGACCTGCCCGCCGCCGCAGCGCTGTCGATCCTGCAACTGGTGATCGTGAGCGCATCACTCCTGGTCGCGAACATCACCCGCGCTCGCCAGGAACGGGCGCTGCGGCTCTCCGGCAACCCGGTCGACAAGCCGTTGCGTGCGTCCGACTGGCCGGCGGTCGTGGTCACCGCCACGGTCGCGCTTGGCCTCTTGCTGTTGCCGCTGGGATCGCTGGTCTGGCGATCCTTCGTCACCGCGGACGGACTGGGGCTCGGCAACTACCAGGCTCTTGCCGGCAATGCCGGTCAGCTGACCGTCAGCGTGTGGCAGGCGCTCGCCAATTCGCTGGTCATCGCCGCAGCGGCGACCGCGCTCGCCCTAGTGCTCGGACTACTGGTCAGCTATGTGCTTTCGCGCCGACCGGCATCTGCACCCGGGCGTCGAGTGCTACGCACGCTGGATGCGATCTTCATGCTGCCACTAGGGGTTTCGGCGGTGACTGTCGGCTTCGGCTTCCTGATCACGCTGAACCGTCCACCGCTCGATCTGCGTTCGAGCTGGGTGCTGATCCCGATCGCACAGGCGATGGTCGCGCTACCGCTGGTGGTGCGGACGCTGCTGCCCACGCTCCGCGCGATCGACCCGCGACTGCACGAGGCCGCGGCAACCCTCGGCGCCAGCCCAGCCCGAATCGTGGCCACCATCGACCTGCCGTTCGCGCTGCGCGGGCTCGGTCTGGCGCTCGGCTTCGCATTCGCCACTTCGCTGGGCGAGTTCGGTGCCACCTCATTCCTCGCGCGTCCGGACCGGCCAACGCTGCCGGTGGTGATCTTCAGCCTGATCGGCCGCCCCGGCGCGGCCAACTTCGGGATGGCCATGGCGGCAGCGGTGGTGCTGGCGCTGCTGACCGCGGCCGTCATGGCCGTCGCGGAATGGATCGGGCCCAAGGAGGTCAACCCATGGTGAGTGGTCTGCAGGTGGCGGACGCAGTGGTCCGCTACGGCCCGGTCACGGCGGTCGACGGCGTCTCGCTGGACGTCGCTCCGGGTGAAGTGGTGGCATTGCTGGGCGCGTCCGGATCGGGTAAGTCGTCGCTGTTGCGCGCAGTCGCCGGATTGGAGCCACTGGCCGGCGGCTCGGTCTCCTGGGACGGCGACGATCTCGCCGAAGTGCCAGTGCACAAGCGCGGATTCGTGGTGATGTTCCAGGACGGGCAGCTCTTCCCGCATCTGTCGGTGGCCGGGAATGTCGGGTACGGGCTGGCGAAGGACCGAGACCGGCCGACGCGACGGAGCCAGCAGGCGAAGGCCGAGCGAGTAGAGGAGCTGCTCGAACTGGTGGGCCTGGGCGGGTACGGGCCCCGTCCAATCACCGCGCTCTCCGGAGGCCAGGCCCAGCGGGTGGCACTGGCCCGCTCGCTGGCCGCCGATCCCAAGCTGCTGCTGCTCGACGAGCCGCTGTCGGCGCTCGATCGGGGCTTGCGCGAGCACCTGGTCGGCGTGCTGGACGCAACGCTGCGCGCCACTGGGACGCCGGCGCTCTACGTTACCCACGACCAGGATGAGGCCTTCGCGATCGCCGATCGGATCGCAGTGCTCGCGGATGGCCACCTGCTCCAGCTCGCCGATCCGGCGACACTGTGGCGTCATCCGGCCGGACGGGAAGTGGCCGGCTTCCTCGGCTACGGGCCGTTCCTTGACCCGTCGGCGGCGTCCGCCCTGGGCTGGCCGGGTACGCCGGACGGGTCGGTCGCGGTCGGGCCGTCCGGCCTGGTGTCCGATCTGAGCGGCACCGAGGTCAGGGTGCTGGACGCGCAACCGCGTCGCGGCGGCACCGAGCTGACCGTGAAGCTCCCTGACGGCCAGCCGGCGAGCGTCCTCACCCCGGACATCACCACCCACGGCCGACCGCCGGCGGTGCTGGCGGTGCGGCTCGACCCGTCCGGCTGCACCGTGCTGGCGACGACCTGAGCCTCGGATCGGGCTGGTTCAGCGCAGGCGGCCGCGCCGGTCCAGCCGCCAGGCGCAGCCGGCTGCGAACCCGACTACCAGCAGCATTAGCACTCCCCAGGTCGTGAGGGCCGGGCCGAGTGCGGTCCAGCTGCTCAGAAGGGTGAGGCCGACCACCAGGAGCACAGCCTGGGCGATCGCGGCGATCAGCAGCACTGGAACAGCGAGGCGTCTGCGGGCCAGCAGGAACAGGGCTCCGGCGATGCCGGTGAAGATGGCGACCGCCCAGACTGCAGCCGATAGCCAGCCAATCTCGGTGAAGTAGCCGATCTGCTCGCGGGTGTACCCGAGCTGCTTGAAGTACCACGCGTTGCCGGTGAGGCTGAACACCGCGTCCACGAGTCTGAGCAGATTCACCACCAAGACGACAAGGCCAATCACCCACGTCTGCCAGGGCGGGCGGTCGATCGCCCGTGCCGGAGTCGGCGTGGCGCTTGCGGCAGAGCTGGGCTCGGTCATCGGGTACCTCCAGGAGTCGAGCACAGCCTACTCCGCCCACCTCCGGCGGTAGTCGCTGCGAATCTCCCGAAGACAAACTCCGCCGTCTTCGGGTACCAGAGGATTCACCATTGCGCTGAGCCGAGTTCCTGAATCTGAACCCCGCGTGGTCGTCCCGGCGCCGGTCTGCTCACAGCAGCAGGGATCCGCTTGCGAGGCTGCCGGCAAACTGCTGGACTCGGGTTGCGAAGAGGAGGTCACATGCTGGCGGTCTGCCCCAATCCGACCATCGACCGGCTGGTGCTGCTCGCGACACTCACCCCGGGTGTGGTCGACCGCGTCCAGGGCAATCAGGCGTATCCGGCCGGCAAGTCGGTCTCTGCGGCGCGCGGCTGCCGGGCCAACGAAGCTGAGCCGCGCGTGCACGTCCTGCTGCCGACGGACGGCTCGGGCTGGTATCTGGACACGCTTCGCGCCGAGGGCATGGACGTGACCGCGCACCCGTATCCAGGCCAGGTGCGGGAGTCGATCATCCTGATCGAGGACAGCGGCCGCGTGACCGTGCTGAACGGTCCCGGCGCCCCGGTGGACGCAACCCGCTGGGAGGAGTTCGCGGACGCGGTGTGCGCAGTGATGCAGCCGCAGGAGTGGGTGATCTGCTCGGGAAGCTTCCCGCCGGGTGTCGGGCCGAAGGCGCTGGCTGGCTTCGTCGCCGCAGTGGCGGACGCCGGTGGTCGACTTGCGCTGGACACCGGGCCGGAATGGATGCGAGCCGCACTGGGCGGAGCGTCGCGTCCGGCCCTGATCACGCCTAACCTGGCCGAGGCGGAGTCGATCCTCGCCGGCGCCACTGCGGTCGAGCGGACGGACGTCGGCGCCGATGCGCTTGACCGGGCCGAACTGGCCGCCGTCCGGCTGCGTGAGCGCGGGATCGATGCGGTCGTGGTCACCGCCGGGGCGGCGGGGCTGGCGTGGGCGTCCGCGGACGGGGCCGGCCGACTGGCCGGACTGTCGGTGGCGGTGCGCAACCCGATCGGTGCCGGTGACGCTTTCATGGGTGGACTGGTAGCCCGGCTGGAGGCCGGACACAACTTCGCCGACGCTGTCGCGTGGGGCATGGCCACGTCGGCCGCAGCTATCGAGCAGTGGTCGCCGGGTGCTGCGGACTCGGCCCGCGTCGCGGAGTTGCGCGGCCAGCTCAGGTGACGGCCGCAAAGATCGCGGCGGCGGGTGCCATCGCCGGACGCATCGGCTCGCCAGCCGCATCTAGGTCGGTTCAACCCGGTTTCGGGTGGTTATGGAGCCCTCGCCAAGGGAGTGGAAGGGCGCAACCTGAGTTGGATGGGTTTTGAAGCCGAATTCCTGCCCGATAACCAATCGAACTCGGGTTTGGCCCGGCAAGGACCGCAGCAGCGGCTAAATGGCCCGCTAAAAGCAGGTCGGAACCCTCCTACAGCACCTGGCGGACGGCGGGGTAGTGGCAGGCGACCTGGTGGCCATACTCGCGCTCGACCAGCATGGGCACCTCGGCCGCGCACTTCTCGGTGGCGTACGGGCAGCGGGTTCGGAAGACGCAGCCGGACGGCGGGTTCTGCGGGCTGGGCAGGTCGCCCTTGAGCAGGATCCGCTCGCGGTCCCGACGCGGCTCGGGCACCGGCACCGCCGACATCAGCGCTTGCGTGTAGGGATGCAGCGGACGCTCGTACAGCGCGTCCCGGTCAGCCATCTCCATCGGCCGGCCGAGGTACATCACCAAGACCCGGTCGGAGATGTGCCGCACCACGCTCAGGTCGTGCGCGATGAACACGTAGGCCAGGTTCTGCTCGGCCTGGATGTCCTCCAACAGGTTGATCACCTGCGCCTGGATGGACACGTCCAGCGCTGAGACCGGCTCGTCGCAGACAATCAGCTTCGGCTTTAGGGCGATCGCCCGGGCCACGCCGATGCGCTGGCGCTGGCCGCCGGAGAACTCGTGCGGGTAGCGGTTGTAATGCTCCGGGTTCAGGCCGACCCGCTCCATCAACTCCTGGACGGCTCGCTTCACCCCGCCCTCGGGCTTCACGCCCTGGATCTGGAACGGTGCGGCGATGATCGCACCCACCGGATGCCTTGGGTTCAGCGATCCGTACGGATCCTGGAAAACCATCTGCATGTCTCGGCGCAGGTTGCGCAACCCTTGGCCCTCGGCGTGGGTGACGTCCTGGCCCTCGAAGACGATCTTGCCGCCGGTCGGGTCGAGCAGCCGCAGGATGGTGCGTCCCGCGGTCGACTTGCCGCAGCCGGACTCGCCCACCAGACCGAGCGTCTCGCCCGCGTCGAGGCTGAGGGTGAGGCCGTCCACAGCCTTCACCGGGTCGCCTTCAGTGCGGATCAGCTTCTGCTGATAGGTAGGGAAGTGCTTCTTCAGGTCGGTGACTTCAAGCAGGCTCACAGCTACTCCTACAACCTGGGGGCGATGCGTTCGGCGAAGACCTCGGCGCGCGTGGCGACCGGGATGTGGCACCGCGAATCATGCTTGGGGTACGACTCGAGCAGCTCGGGCACGACCTCGTCGCAGGGGCATGGCGCGAACTCGCGGAAGGCGCAGCGTGGATGGAAGGCGCAGCCCGGCGGAATGTTGATCAGCGACGGTGGGTTGCCGGCCACCGGCACCAGGCGCTCGGACTTGACCCGGTCGAGCCGGGGCATCGAGGTGAGCAGGCCCCAGGTGTAGGGGTGATCGGGCTGGTGGAAGGCGTCGTCCACCTCGGCGTACTCCACGCACTTGCCGCCGTACATCACCAGGACGTCGTCGGCGATCTCAGCCACCACGCCCAGGTCGTGGGTGATCATGATGATCGCGGAGCCGAATTCGGCCTGCAGGTCGCGCATCAAGTCGAGGATCTGGGCCTGCACGGTCACGTCCAGGGCCGTGGTGGGCTCGTCGGCGATCAGCAGCTCAGGGTTGTTGATCAGCGCCATCGCGATCATCGCGCGCTGCCGCATGCCGCCGGAGAACTCGTGCGGGTACTGGTCGACGCGGCGTCCCGGATTCGGGATGCCAACTCGCCCGAGCATGTCGATCACGGTGGCGCGAGCGGCCTTCTTGGATACCTTCTCGTGCACCAGCAGCGCTTCGGCCAACTGGGTGCCGACCGTGTAGTAGGGGTGCATGGCCGACAGCGGGTCCTGGAAGATCATCGCCATCTTGCGCCCGCGCAGCCGGCGGAGCTCCTCGTGCGAGACCTTCAGCAGGTCCTCATCATCCAGCCAGATCTCGCCGGTGAGTTTGGCGCTCGAACCGCGGTGCAGGCCCATGATCGCCAGCGATGTCACCGACTTGCCCGAACCGGACTCGCCGACGATACCGAGGGTTTTGCCCTTTTCCAGATCGAACGTCAACCCGTCCACGGCCTTCACGACGCCGTCGTCGGTAGGGAACTGCACCCGTAGGTCGTTCACGCGCAGGAACTTGGCGGTCATGAGACGAGCTTCACTCTCGGGTCGATGAAGCTGTAGGCGACGTCCACGATCAGGTTCGCGATCACGATGAAGGTCGCCACGATCATCACCATGGCCACGATGGTCGGCAGGTCCATATTGGTCACCGAACGGACGGCGAGGTAGCCGAGCCCATGCAAGGAAAACACGCTTTCTGTGATGATCGCACCGCCCAGCAGGCCGCCCAGGTCGAGGCCGGCGGCGGTGACGATCGGGGTGAGTGCTGCGCGCAGCCCGTGTCGCATCACCACGGCGGTGGTGGCGACGCCCTTGGCGCGCGCGGTGCGGATGTAGTCCTCGCTCATGGTTTCGATCATGTATGCCCTGGTCAGCCGCACGTAGCTGGCGGCGAAGAAGAAGGCGAGGGTGATCCACGGCAGGATCAGGTTTCGGGCCCATTCCCACGGGTTCTCGAAGAACGGCACGAAGTTGGGAATCGGGACCCAGCCCCATTTGATGGCCGGGAAGGTGAGTAGCACCAGGCCGACGAAGAAGGTGGGCAGCGAGAAGCCGATCAGGGCGGAGCCGACGATCGTCCGGTCGGGCCATCGGCCCTTGTTGAGCGCTGCGATCAGGCCGCCGCCGACGCCGATCAGCATCCACAAGGTGAACGCACCGATGGCGACCGAGAGTGAGATCGGCCAGCCTTCGGCGACCATCTCGTTGATGGTGCGGTGCTGGTTGGCCGAGTAGCCGAGGCACGGGGCGGGGCAGTGGACGATCTGCTCAGGGTGCTCGGTGCGGAGCTGTTCGTTGTCGGGGAAGTCACGACCCACGAACAGGCCGGAGATGAACTTGACGTACTGGACGGTGGCTGGCTGGTCGTAGCCCAGCGCCTTGCGATTGCCTTCGAGGATGGTCGGAGTGCAGTTCTTACCGCAGGTGTAGCGAGCGGGGTCGATCGGCGAGGCGAAGAAGATCGCGAAAGTGGTCGCGGTGATCAGGACGATCATCGCCGCGGCCGAGGCCAGCCGCCTGAGGATGTAGTAGAACACAGCGCTCCTATTGGGGGAGCTTGGGGGGCGCCGAAAGGCGCCCCCCAAGCCCTTTGATCACTTCTTGACGGAGACGTTAGCGATGTCGTAGTAGCCGGTGAACGTGGTGTTCACGACGGCCCCTTCGACATTGCTGCCGTGAGCGAACACGAACTGGTCGTTGATCAGCGGGATGACGCCGAAGTGCTTGGTCACGACCTCGGTGTCGAGGGCGCCCCAGGCCTTGTCGCCTTCCGCACCGGTGAGGGCCATGGCCTTGTCGATACCGGCGTTGAACTCGTCGTTATCGAAGTAGCCGTAGTCCTGACCGGGGCCACCGGCGCTGATCTGGCTGCGGGAATCCAGCAGCTGCGGGATCACCGTGGAGGCGGACGGGAAGTCCGCGCCCCAGCCGGCCCAGTACGCGTCGTACTTGGTGGCGGATTCCGGCGACTGCAGGGTGCCGTAGTACTGCTCGGCCGGAATGCCGATCAGGTTGGTCTGGAAGCCAGCCGCGTCCCAACCAGCCTTCAACCCAGCGAACGCCTTGTCGAGGGTGTCGTTCTTGCGGTACGCGACGTTGATCTTCACCGGGAGGGTGAGACCGGACGCCTGCAGAGCCTCCTTGGCCTTGGCCGCGTCGCCCTTTTCGCCCGCCAGCAGCGGGGTGTTCGGGAACGCCGGCAGGGCCGGGTTGATCAGCGAGTTGGTCGCCTTCACGACCTGATCGCCACCGGCTGCGGTGACGTAGGCGCTGCGGTCGGTGGCCAGAGCCAGAGCCTCGCGGGCCTTGTCATTGCTGAACACCTTGGACTTGTAGTTCGGCACCATGTAGCGGGTGTACGGCGAGGCCACGACGGTGTAGCGGCCTTCGGCGCTGGTCACGTTGGCCATGGCGGTCACCGGGGCCTGGTCCATGGCGATCGCGTTCTTGTCATCACCCTGATCGGCGATGATGCGCTCGTACATGGTCTCCTGGGTCAGCGACTCGTCCCAGACGATCTTGTCCGGGTACGCCTTGCGGAAGCCGTCCGTGGCCGGATCCCAGTTCTCGTTGCGGACGAAGGTCGCGCCCTTGTTGGCCGTCCAGCTGCCCTCGAGCTTGTAAGGACCGTTGGAGAAGATGGCGTAGTTGGACTTCTCGCCCTGGTCCTTGTCCTCGCGGAAGGCGCCGAAGGCGGTCATCGTGGCGGCCATGTTGAAGTCGCCCGACGGCTTGGCCATCTTGAAGGTGATGGTGTTCCCGTCACAGGTGACGGCCTTGTCGTAGAGGTCCTGGCCGGTCTTCTTGTACGGGCCGGCGTACTTCGAGGAGCCATCGTCGTTCTTGGGGATGTCGAGGTACTGGATGGCGTAGTTCGGGCCACCGGTGATCACGTCGACAGCGAAGGTGCGCGAGATGCCGTACTTGAAGTCCTCGCACTTGACGGCCTGGCCGTCCTCCCACTTGACGCCATCCTTGATGGTGAACTTCCACTCCTTGCCGTCCGCGCTCACGGTGCCGGTGTCGGTGGCCGCGTCCGCGATCAGGGTGGCGGGCTCGCCGTCCTTGGCCACGGGGCCGAAGGTCGTCAGGGTGCGGGTGAACATCCGGTTGCCGTACTCAATGTTCACGCCCACGTAGACGCGCTGCGGATCCCAGTGTTCGGTGGCAGTGCCGGACAAGATGTGCAGGGTGCCGCCGGCTGCCCCGCCCGCTGCTGCACCCGAAGTGGCGCCGCCGGCGGTAGAGGTGGCCGTGGGACTGGACCCGCAGGCGGTTAGGGCCAGGCCCAACGCCAGGGTCGTCGCCACACCGGCGACTATTTGTGTGCGCTTCATTCGCGCTCTCCTTTGTTCGGTGTTAGGGAGAAATCTGTGGTGGGGTTCACTGCCGGTCTGCCTTCGGATCCAGGGCGTCCCGCAGTCCGTCGCCGAGCAGGTTGAACGAAAGGACCACCAGGAACAGCGTGACGCCCGGGAAGATGAAGTAGGCCGGGTCGGACGTGGCGTAGTGGACGGAGTCGTTCAGGATCGAGCCGAAGGACGGGGTGGGTGCCTGGATGCCGACGCCGAGGAAGCCGAGCGCGGCTTCGGTGGCGATGTTCTGCGGCATGACCAGCGTGGTGTAGACGAGGATCGGCGCCCACAGGTGCGGGAGCAGTTCCTTGAAGTAGATGCGGGCGCGGCCGGCGCCGAGCGAGTGGGCGGCCTCGATGAACTCGCGCTGCTTCAGCGAGAGCACCTGGCCGCGGATCACGCGGGCGAAGATCGGCCAGCCGAAGAAGCCCATCACCAAGATCATGAAGATCATGGACGGGACCGTGCGTTCCATGTTCAGCGCGGACTGCAGCATGTCGATCACGATGGTGGAGAGGGCGATCAGCATCAGAGTCTGCGGGAAGCTCAGCACGAAGTCGGTGATCCGCGAGAAGAGCCAGTCGACGCGTCCGCCAGCGGTGCCGGAGACGATGCCGATCACGGTGCCCAGGATCACCGACACGGTCACGGCCAGCGTGGCCACGATCAGCGAAACGGTGAGGCCCGAGACCACGCGGGAGAAGATGTCGCGGCCGGTGCCGGGCTCGACACCCATCCAGTGCTCGGGCGAGACGCCACCGAGCGGGCCCTTCGGCAGGGAGCCGAGCCCGCCGACCAGGTCGGTGTGGTTGCTGTAGGGGTCGAGCAGGCCGAAATGGGTGAGCACCGGGGCGAGCAGCGCGAGCACGATGAAGAACAGCGCCGCTCCCATGGCCACCATGGTGACCTTGTCCTTCGCGAGGCGCGCACGGGTGATCTGCCACGGCGTGCGGCCGGCTATCTCGGCGACCGCGCCGGCGACCTGATCGACGGCACCGTCGCGTCCACCAACCGCGCTGGCTTGGGACATCCAGCCCTACTTTCTCCTCGCCGAGACGGCGCAATCACGATTCGCCGCCCAATGATGGGCTTGGAAAACCTAGCACGGCAACGGGTGAAACCCAGTAGACCTGGCAGCTTGGTTAGGAAACTGTAACCATCGTTTCTCGTTCGAGTCGGTGGAGGTGGCCAGCATGCGGATGAATCGGTTCAGCTGGTGGACGGGTCGGTGGCAGCGCAGAAGTCGTCATTCGGAGATATCGAAACGCTGTAGCTGCGGGAGTCGAGCCGCAGCGTTACCGGTGCGGGACGCGTCCGCGGAGCATCCAGGGCAGGTGGAGGAGAGTCCAGACGACGCGCATGGCCACGATCAGCACCGGGGACATGGAACGGCCCGGCGACGTACTGGATCGCCTCCAGCGGTGAATCGGGCGCGCCGACGTTGAGGAACCAGAAGTTGGTGCCCCATGCCTGGTTGGCGAGATGGCCGAGGAGGGCGCCGGCGATGGTGATGACGGCCACCCGCCACAGGTTCCCGCCGTCGGGAACCAGGTCGCCGGCGACGATGCGCATGAGCACGTAACCGAGGATCAGGGCGTGGATGGTGAAGCTCTGCCAGGTGAAGATGTTGAGGATGGGACGGCTGGCCCAGTCGGGGAAGAGGTCGGTGTCCAGCGCGCCCCACCCGCCAGCGCGTAGAGGAAGTCGCCCGTCCATTGATTGT
>JAKOQD010000063.1 GCA_029778515.1 Actinomycetes bacterium | reverse complement strand
GTGATGGCAGCCAGGCCGAAGGCCACGACGGCCAGCGCTTCCGCGGTGCGGGGCGTCCGGCCCCGCGTCGCGATCGTGACCGAAGTGACGAGCAACGTGACGAGTAATAGCGCGAACCAGCGCCCCACCGGGCCGATCAGTTCCCAGGCGACCGCAACAAACACGAGTCCTGCGAGCAGCAGGAGCAGCGCACCGAGGCTGATCAGCAGCAATTGGGTCGAGCCTCCACGTGGCGCTGTCGCCGGCGCTGGAGTGGCGACCTTCCAGATCCCGTACTGCGTGGCCAACGGTTCGGCCGGCGGAACCTCGCCATTCGCGATGCGTTCCTGCAGCCACTGCTGCCGGCCCGCGAGGTAGGCCGCCTCCTGCAGATAGCCCAGGTAGCCGCGGTAGCCGCACGTACACGTGACCATGCCGTCGGGGGCGACGGCGGTGATCTCCCGGCCGCACCGGGGACACTGGGCGAGGGCACTCACCAGATCACGGTACGGGCTTGGGGTCTGCTGCGAACAGAACCACGAATTGCCGCTAAGACCCGTGGGCGCGCTCGAAATCCAGCAGCCAGCGCTTGGCGTCCATGCCACCCGCGAAACCGGTCAACGCCCCCGATGCGCCCACGACTCGGTGGCACGGGACGACGATGCTCAGCGGGTTACGGCCGTTGGCCGCGCCCACGGCCCGGGCCTTGGCCGGGTCGCCCAGCCGCCGGGCCTGCTCGCCGTAGGTGATCGTCTGGCCGTAGGGAATCTCTTGCAGGACCTTCCAGGCCGACTGCTGGAAGACAGTGCCAGCGGGATCAAGCGCCATCGTGAACTCACGGCGGTCACCGGCGAAGTACTCGTGCAGCTCCCGCGCTGTTTGCACCAGGATCGGGTGGTCGTCATCGCGCGCACCTGTCGGCAGGGCACGCACGTCGTCGGGCCACCACACCGCCTGCAAGCCGATGTCCGAAGCCACCAGCGTCAACTCCCCGACGGGGCTTTGGTAGGTCGTGTAAGGCATCAGTCCTCCAGGTTCCACAAGTAGTGCATCGCGTAGGAGCGCCACGGTTTCCAGCGCGGGTCGTCAGGGTCCAGGCCGAAGCGAGCGGCACCTCGCACGATCCCGAGATCACCGGGCAGCGCAACGTCGGGGTCGCCGAGCGCCCGCATGCGGATGTAGGACGCGGTCCACGGCCCGATTCCGGGGACGTCCAGCAGCGCCAGATAGGCCTCATCCCAATCGCATCCGGGGTCGAGCGTGATGCGGCCCTCCGCGAGCCGCGCCGCGAGTTCGATGACGGTGTGCGCTCGGCGCCGTGGCATCCGCAGTGTTTGCGGATCGAGCGCTGCGAGTTCGGCGCTGGTCGGGAACTGCCCATCCTGAACGAGCCGGCCCGCTGCGGTCCGTGCCGCTGCGACGCTGATCTGCTGGCCGAGAACGGCGCGGATAGCGGTCTCCTCGGGGTCGAACGCGCTCGGGCTGCGCAACCCGGGGATGCGTTGCACCGGCAGGGTGGCGGCCAGGGTCTCCGCCACCGCCACCGGGTCTGCGTCCAGATCCAGCATCCGGCGCAATCGGCTCACGGCCGGTGCCAGATCGCGAACGTCGTCGAGGTGCAGCGTGACCTGGCAGTGATCGGCCTGGGCCCGGATGCTTGCCTGACCGGTGCCATTGGGCAGGCGCAGCACGCGGGAGAACGTTGTCCCGTCCCACTGCTCGACACCGGGGATCGCGCGCATACCCAAGAACTCGAGCAGGCGATCACCGGCGAACGGAACTCGGGCTGGGAGCCGCAGGCTCAACACGCCGGGCTCCGCACATCCGCGCAACTGCTGGGGCGCCGTGGCATAGACGGCCCGCATCGTGTCGTTGAACTGCCGGATGCTGCCGAAGCCCGCCGCAAACGCGACGTCGGCTGCGGGCATGGTCGTGTTCTCCAGCAGCGTGCGGGCGGTCTGTGCGCGATGAGCACGGGCGATGGCCAGAGGTCCGGCGCCCAGCTCTTGAGTCATCAGCCGGGTCAGGTGCCGCGGGGTGTAGCCCAGATGTGCGGCCAGTCCACTCACGCCCTCTCGGTCCACGACGCCGTCAGCGATCAGCCGCATCGCACGGGCGACCAGGTCGCTGCGTGTGTTCCATTCCGGAGAGCCGGGGGAAGCGTCGGGGCGGCAGCGCTTGCAGGCGCGGAATCCAGCGGCTTGGGCAGCAGCGGCGGTGGGGTGGAACTCCACGTGGCGCCGCTTGGGCGTGATCGCCGGGCAACTGGGGCGGCAGTAGATGCCTGTCGTGCGGACCGCGGTGTAGAACCAGCCGTCGAAGCGCGCGTCCCGACTGCTGACCGCCCGGTAGCACGTCTCGAAGTCCATGGCCTCCAGTCTGCGGGTGGCACCGAGGCTGGGCTAGCGGTTTTCGGACATGGCCCTCTCGCCGCGGTCAGCCATGGCCGTGCGGCGGTTTGTTAGGGAAGTACTGATTAATGCTGTTCTGAGCGAAACGGGGCTGGGCGGGTGAGATGTGGTTTCGGCGCATCTTGTGTCATAGCAGCGCTATGGCACTTGATGTGGGGGGCCGC
>JAKOQD010000349.1 GCA_029778515.1 Actinomycetes bacterium | reverse complement strand
TTCACGTTTGACCCGTAGCTTCACACATGGCCACCCAGCAGGGTGAGTTCGGCTATGAAAGAAGCATGCGGCACTTCCACGCGCCTGGCCGGGTGAACCTGATCGGGGATCACATCGACTACATGGGCGGGACCGTGCTGCCGATGGCCATCGACTACGGCACCGACGTGTGGGTAACGCCACGCGATGACGGCCTGATCGTGGCCGCCTCGGACAACTTCCCCGAAGTGGGAACGGTGACGGCCGACCGTGAGGCTCAGCGGCCTGAGTCGCAGTGGGACTGGGTCAACTACCTCGTGGCCGTCGCATTCGCGTTCGGCAAGCGCGGCATTGAGGTCCCTGGCGTCGATGTGCGCGTGCACGGCAGGATCCCGAACGGCGCCGGGCTGTCCTCGTCCGCGTCCCTGGAACTGGCGATGGCGGTGGCGTTCGACGCCCTCACCGACTCCGGTTTGAGCGCGGCTGAACTGGCGCTGATCGGCCAGCAGGCTGAAAACGAGTTCATCGGGGTTGCCTGCGGGATCATGGACCAGCTCGCCGTCGCGGCGGGGGTTTCGGGCCAAGCTCTGGCCATCGACTGCGGGACGCTTGCCGTCACCCCCGTGCCGTTCCCAGCCGGCATCGCGGTGGTCGTGGCGAACACCAACCAGCGGCGGGAACTGGCTGACTCGGCGTACAACGCTCGGCGGGCTGCGTGCGAGAAGGCTGAGGAGCTGCTGGGGCGACGGCTTATCGAGGCCTCGTCCGCCGATGTAGCCACATTGCCCGAGGACCTTGCCCCGCGGGCCCGGCACGTGATCGGCGAACAAGCGCGGGTACTGGCCTTCGCGCACGCGCTGCGGGAGGACGACCGGGACCAACTCGGCACTTTGATGCGGGCCTCGCACGAATCCTTGCGCGACGACTTCGAGGTGACCGGCCCGGCGCTGGATGCGATGGTCGAGGCGGCCTGGGATGCGCCCGGGGTGATCGGCGCCCGCATGACTGGTGCCGGTTTCGGCGGTTGCACCGTGAACCTCGTCGAGCCCGAGCGAGTGGCGGAGTTCATCGCCGCGGTCGGTCCGGCCTACCAGTGCCGCAGCGGTCTGCGGCCTGACTTCTACGAGGTGCACCCTGCCGACGGCGCGCGGGAGGTGACCGCGTGATCGAGGGACCGCTGGGCGATTTGCTGGCGTACGGGATTGAGACCGGGCTGATCGAGGCCGGCGACGTGCCCTACGTGCGCAACCGCGTGCTGGAGGTGCTGCGCATCGATGACTACGACCTCACCGCTGAACGGTCAGGGGCGCGGGGCACGATCGACGAGCTGCTTCGGCCCCTGCTTGATGATGCTGCGGCCCGCGGCCTGATCGGCCCGGACACCACCATCCAACGCGACCTCTGGGACACCGCGATCATGGGCTGTTTCGTCCAGCGGCCCTCAGAGACCCAGCACAAGTTCTGGGAGGACTACGCCATCTCGCCGGAACGCGCCACGCAGCGCTTCCACGCCGCTGCGGTGGCCAGCAACTACATCCGCGTGACCCGCACCGACCGCAACGTCACCTGGGTGCATCCGAGTCGCTATGGCGACCTCGACATGACCATCAACCTGTCCAAGCCGGAGAAGGACCCGCGGGACATCGCAGCGGCGGTGGGCGCGCACGAATCGACGTATCCGGCCTGTCTGTTGTGCCGCGAGAACGAGGGGTACGCCGGGCGACCCGACCATCCGGCCCGGCAGAACTTGCGCTTGGTGCAGATGGACCTGGGCGGCGAGGCGTGGTTCCTGCAGTACTCCCCCTACCGCTACTACCAGGAGCACTGCATTGTCCTGAGTGACGAGCACCGGCCCATGGCGATGAACCGGGCGACGCTGCAGCGGCTGGCTGCCTTTACCGCACTGTTCCCGCACTACATCGTGGGGTCCAATGCGGACCTACCGATCGTGGGTGGGTCGATCCTGAGTCACGACCACTACCAAGGCGGACGCTACAGGTTCCCGATGGACCGCGCGGTCACGTTGTGGTCGCAGGACCGCGACGGTGTCCTGGTGGAGGTGCTGGACTGGCCCCTGGCCGTCATCCGGCTGCGCGGTGATGATGCTGACGTGCTGGATCTGGCCGATCGGGTGCTGGCCGCGTGGCGCAGCTACGACGACCCGGCGCACCAAGTGGCTGCGTTCACCGGCGCCACTGCGCACAACACGGTGACACCGATCGCTCGCCGGGAGGCCGGCGCGTTGCGGCTGGACATCGTGCTGCGCAACAACCGCACCAGCGCCGAACACCCGGACGGCATCTTCCATCCGCACGCGGAGATTCACCCCGTGAAGAAGGAGAACATCGGCTTGATCGAGGTGATGGGGCTGGCCGTGCTGCCGGACCGGCTCGAGCGGGAGTTGGGCATGGTGGCCGCGGCTTTGGAGTCCGGTCAGGAGTTGCCGCCGGAAGCCGCAGCGCACGCACCCATGCTTGCGGCTTTGCGACACGTCGGGCCGGCTGATGACGCGCTTACCCAGGTGCGGACTGCGGCCGCTGACATGTTCGTCCGCGGTCTGGAGCACTGCGGGGTGTTCGGTGCGGATGTTGTGGCGGGGTGCCAGGCGTTTCTCGTGCGAGTGTGAGTGCCGATCAGCGACCCTCGGCAGCAAGGGAGGGCGACGGTGCGCCCCTCAACGACGCGTGACGGTCACGTACCCAAATCGGCCAATGCGATCTATCCCGACTGGCGTCAGTCGACCAGCTCGAGCTCGTGCACCCGCCGGCCACCGCGCTGAGCACCGGCTCCGGCCAGCACCACCAGCACGATGCCGAGGATCTGCGGCGGCGCCGGCGTCTGGTGCAGCACCAACGCCCCGAGCAGCACGGCGAACGCGGGTTCCAGCGCCATCAACGTGCCGAAGGCAGTCGGGGTCATCTCGCGCAGGGCGATCATCTCCAGGGCCAGTGGCAGGACGGGCAACAGGACCGCCAAGCCGATGGCAGCCAATATCACGCCGGCGCTCAGGTTTCCCGCCGCCTGCACCATCCCGAATGGGGTAGCGGTCAGCGCCGCGATCGGAACGGTGATGGACAGGCCGCTGATCCCGCTGAACCGGTCCCCGACGTGCTGGGTGAGCACGATGTACGTAGCCCAACCGACGGCCGCCACCGCGGCGAACAACAGACCCGCTGCATTCACCTCGCCGTGCCAGGGTTCGGTCAGCAGCAGAACCCCCGCCAGGGCCAGTGCCGGCCAGGCCAGCGCGCGCCGGTTGTGACTGCGTAGGGCGGCCACTGTCAGCGGTCCGAGGAACTCGATGGCCACGGCCGTTCCCAGCGGGATCCGGTCGATCGCGGCCAGGAAGCTCATGGTGACCAGTCCGGTCGTGACCCCCAGACCGACCAGTGCCGGAAGGTCCTCGCGTCGCACCGACCGCAGCGGCGGCCGGGTGATGGCGATGAAGATCAAGGCCCCGGCCGTCAGGCGCAGCCAGGCCGTGCCAGTCGGTCCGACGATGGGAAACAGACCGACCGCCAGGGCCGAACTCAACTGGACCGACAGGATCGAGGTGACGGCCAGCAGCCAGGGCGGGATCCGGTTCAAGGGCTGATCAGCCGCGTCGCCACCTGTATGTCGGGGCCGAGGCGGCGGACATGAGCGATGAGGTCGTCAGCCGCC
Source organism: Actinomycetes bacterium (assembly GCA_029778515.1). Next base: position 178 of record JAKOQD010000349.1, on the reverse strand, counting down.
GCCAGCAGCTGCTCGTCGGTCATCGGATCGAGGGCGTCGAGGATGAACAGGGCGGAGGTGGTCTCGTCGGTCAGTTGTGTGCGTCGGCCCTGCCGCCAGTTCCAGCGCCGGCACGTGACTCCCTTGTCGTCGCACCAGACGACCTCGCCCGGATCGGGATACTCGACGACCAGTTCGC
>JAKOQD010000348.1 GCA_029778515.1 Actinomycetes bacterium | reverse complement strand
CTGCCATGCCCCCCGACATCACGATCGGAAACGGCGACTGATTACCGTTGCTGAATCTAGACCTCCGCACATCTTTCGACAGCGGTGTCCGGCGCGTCCGGAGGGCCAAGAATTGCTGAGTTTCAGCCGGCGAGCGCCGTCGGCCGACGCGCCCGTCCTCGCATGGGACGATGGAGCGTCATGCGACTAACCGACCTGATCCCCGAAGCGGGGCCCACCGACCCCGACGCCCTCTACTCGGCCTTCATCGACGCTGCGGCGGCGGACGGCATCACGTTGTACCCGCATCAGGACGAGGCGATCGTCGACATCCTCACCGGCGCGAACACGATCATCACCACACCAACCGGTTCAGGCAAGACACTGATCGCCACCGCCGCGCATTTCGCCGCGTTGGCCGGCGGCGGGCGCAGCTACTACACCGCACCGATCAAGGCTCTGGTCAGCGAGAAGTTCTTCGCGCTCTGCGACATCTTCGGCGCCGAGCGGGTCGGCATGGTCACCGGGGACGCGGCGGTGAACGCCGAAGCCCCGGTCATCTGCTGCACGGCCGAGATCCTCGCGAACATCGCCCTGCGTGAGGGCCGGGCCGCCGACGTAGCGCAGGTGGTGATCGACGAGTTCCACTTCATCGCCGACCGTGACCGCGGGTGGGCGTGGCAGGTCGGGCTGGTCGAACTCCCTCAGGCTCAGTTCGTGATCATGTCGGCCACACTGGGCGACGTCAGCCAACTCGCTCGCGACCTCTCTGCACGAACCGGACGCGGCACCAGCGTGATCTCGGACGCCGTCCGTCCGGTGCCGCTCACCTATTCGTGGTCGTTACGCCCGCTGCAGGAGACGGTCGAACTGCTGTTGCGGGACGCCCAGGCGCCGGTCTACATCGTGCATGCCACCCAGGCTGCAGCTGTCGAGCGCGCCCAGGCCCTGCTCAGTTCGGGCATCATCGACCGCTCACATCGCCGCGAACTGGTCGAGGCCATGCAGGGTTTCCGCTTCGGCTCGGGCTTCGGCAAGACGCTGGCCAAGTTGCTGAACTCGGGCATCGCCGTCCATCACGCCGGCATGCTGCCGCGCTACCGGCGACTTGTGGAGACGCTGGCCCAGCGTGGCCTGCTGAGCATCATCTGCGGCACCGACACCCTCGGGGTCGGGATCAACGTACCGATCCGGACGGTGCTCTTCGCGTCCCTTTCGAAGTTCGACGGCCGGCGGCAGCGGCTGCTGCGCGCCCGCGAGTTCCATCAGATCGCCGGACGCGCCGGGCGCCCCGGCTTCGACACCGTTGGCTACGTCGCGGCGCAGGCGCCGGATCATGTCATCGAAAACGCAGTTGCGCTGGCGAAAGCCGGGAACGATCCGAAGAAGCAACGCAAGGTGCAGCGCAAGAAGGCACCCGAGGGCTTCGTGAACTTCACCGAGGACACCTTCACCAAGCTGATCGCCGCCCCTCCCGAGCCGCTGGTCGCCCGGCTGCGAATCAGCCACGCCCTACTGCTGAACCTGCTGCAGCGCGACCAGGACACCGGGGTGGCGGTGTGGTCACTGATCTGCGCCACCACCAGTGATCCGGGGACGCGGCGCGCCCTCGTCCGGCGCGCGGTCGCCATCGGGCGCTCGCTGCTGGCCGCAGGGGTGGTGGTTCGGTTGCCCGAGCCGACGCCCGGTGGCCGACGGCACCAACTCGCTGTCGACCTGCAGCACGATTTCGCGCTCAACCAGCCGCTGTCCGCCTTCGCGCTGGCGGCGCTGGAACTGCTCGACCTGGAATCACCCAGCTACGCGCTGGACGCGGTCAGCGTGATCGAGGCAACGCTCGAAGACCCACGCGCGGTGCTCGTGCAGCAGCAGTTCAAGGCGCGCGGCGAGGCGGTCGCAGAGCTGAAGGCCGACGGCGTGGAGTTCGCCGAGCGGCAGGAACTGCTCGAAGAAGTCACTTGGCCCCGTCCGCTGGCTGAACTGCTGGAGCACGCCTACGAGGTCTTCCTCGGCCACCATCCGTGGCTGGCCGAGACCCCGGTGTCGCCGAAGTCGGTGGTGCGGGACATGTTCGAGCGCGCCATGACGTTCACCGAATACGTCGCGTTCTACCGGGTGCAGCGCAGCGAGGGGTTGTTGTTGCGCTATCTGTCGGACGCCTTCCGGGCGCTGCGCCAGACCGTCCCGGAGGCGGCGCGCACCGAGGAACTCGAGGACCTGATCGAGTGGCTCGGCGAGGTCACCCGGCTCACTGACTCCTCGCTACTGGACGAGTGGGAACAGCTCACCACGCTGTCCGGCGCGCGCCCGCTGGAGGTCGCTCCCCCACCGCAGCGCCAAGTGACCGGCAACCTGCGGGCGTTCCGCGTGCTGGTGCGCAATGCGATGTTCCGGCGGGTGGAGCTCGCCGCTCGCGACGATGTGGACGGCCTGCTCGAGCTCGACTCAGCCGATCCCGACCGGGCCGGCGGCTTCCGCGACTGGGACGACGCACTCGGCGACTACTACGACGAGCACGACGAGATCATCACCGACGCGGACGCCCGTGGCCCGGCGATGCTGATCATCGAGGACGCCGGACGCACCTGGCAGGTACGCCAGCTCATCGCCGACCCCGAAGGCAACCACGACTGGTCGATCACCGCCACCATCGACCTGGAAGCGTGCGACGAGGCCGGTGAGCTGATCGTGCACGTGACCGGTTTCAGCCGGTTGGGCTGAGCTATGCACTGGCCCTGACCAGACCTCGGGTCGTACCGCTGTTGTTCGCGCCGGCGAAACTGACCGACGCCAGGGAATATTCCCCGGCGTCGGTCCGGATCGCCGGCGTGAAAGTTCGATTCAGCCTGAACCGGCGATCCCGTCGCCGCGCACCGGTCAGTCCTCGTCCTCCGGGTCGACGTACTTCGGTGGGGGTTCCTTGTCGATCAGGGTGGCGGCCCAGTCGGGCACCTCGAGCTGCAGGCCGCGATCCGTCCGCCGGTAGCCCGTCGACGGCGGACGCTTGGGCAGCTTGAGCTGGTCGTTGTGCACGCGTTCGTACGGGATGGCGTTGAGCAGGTCGGCGATCATGTTGAGCCGCGCCCGCTTCTTGTCCTCCGATTCGACCACGTTCCAGCGCGCCTCCGGAATGTCGGTGTGCACGAACATCTCGTCCTTGGCCCGGGAGTAGTCCTCCCAGCGGGTCAGCGATTCCAGGTCGGTCGGCGACAGCTTCCACTGCCGCATCGGATCGGTCAGCCGGGACTTGAATCGTTTCTCCTGCTCCCGGTCAGAGACCGAGAACCAGTACTTGCGCAGGATGATGCCGTCCTCGATCAGCATCTGCTCGAAGATCGGGCATTGCCGCAGGAAGCGCCGATGCTCCTCCGGCGTGCAATAGCCCATCACCCGCTCGACACCGGCCCGGTTGTACCAGGAGCGATCGAAGAGCTTGATCTGGCCGGCCGAGGGCAGGTGCTGCACGTAGCGCTGGAAGTACCACTCGGTGCGCTGCCGTTCGGTGGGCGCGGGTAGGGCCACCACCTGGGCGATCCGAGGGTTGAGGTACTCGGTGACCCGTTTGATCGCACCGCCTTTGCCGGCGGCGTCGCGACCTTCGAAGATGACCACCACCCTGGCTCCGGTGGTGCGTACCCATTCCTGCATGTTCACGAGTTCCGCCTGCAGCCGTAGCAGTTCAGCCTCGTACACGTCCTTGGGCAGTTTCTTGGGCTTCTCGGATTCCATGCGCCTATCGTGCCGGGTAAAGAGCCGATCGGCATCGGATTAGTTGAAGCTTCTCGCGGGTTCCAGTACATCACTGAGCACGCGGTCGCAGTTGGCAGGTCGGTGCCGGAGATCAGGCAGTTGCTTTGCGGGGCAGAGTGCGGTTCGCGTCCGAACGTGCGGCCGACCTTTGATGCGGAAAGGAACCGTCCCCGAACTGCAGAATGCCCCTAGCCAGCGGCAAGTTGCGACGCAGAAAGGAACCGTCCCCCGACTTTGCCCGAGCTCACGACGCTGGACCCGCGCTGCCGGGATCAGTCGGGGTAAACCTGGTCCCGGCTCTCGGGCTACAGCAGCGCCCGGACGTCGGCCTCAATGGCGGCGGGGTCTACCGTGGGCGGGTACCGTCGCACCACACGGCCCTCACGGTCGATCAGGAACTTGGTGAAGTTCCACTTGATCGCATCGCCCAGCACCCCGCCCTGCTCGCTGCGCAGCCAGGCGAACAACGGGTGCGCGTTCCTACCGTTGACCTCGACCTTCGCGAACATCGGAAAGGTCACCCCGTAGTTGAGCTGACAGAACTCTGCGGTCTCGGCATCACTGCCCAGTTCCTGATTGGCGAACTGGTCGCAAGGGAAGCCGAGCACGACCAGGCCGTCCGCGCGCAGGTCGGCGTAGAGCTTCTCCAGCCCGGCGAACTGCGGGGTGAACCCACACTTGGATGCCGTATTCACGACCAGGATGACCTGACCCAGGTACGCGGCCAGGGCCTGGTCCTGGCCCGTGATGGTCTTGGCCTTAAACTCCTGCAGACTCATCCGGGTTCTCCTCGCGGCGCGCATTCCAGGTTGTGGCAGCCTACGTCGTGGACGCAGGCCGCCCGTGCGGCTTGTCAAAGGTTGGGCAGGGGTTCCAGCGACCTGACTCTGCGTGGCTTCGTTTCGCCCTAACCGAAGGGGTTGGGCGTGAGCGTGTACTTGGTCTCCAGGTACTCGTGGATGCCCTCCGCGCCGCCCTCCCGTCCGATGCCGGAAAGCTTCCAGCCGCCGAACGGAGCCGCGGCGTTCGAGACCACACCGACGTTGAGCGCCATCATCCCGGTCT
>JAKOQD010000347.1 GCA_029778515.1 Actinomycetes bacterium | reverse complement strand
TGGGCAGCTGCGTGGTCTTGCCGGAGCCGGTTTCGCCGGCGACCACGATCACCTGGTGGTTGCGCAGCGCATCCCGGATCTCCTCGACGTGCGCGCTGATCGGCAGCGCTTCGTCGAAGGTGAGTACGGGGTCAGCGGTCATAGCCGACCCAGTTTAGTGCGCGGCGGCGGTTCAGGAGCCGTGGCTGTCCTTGGGCCGGATCACTGCGATCGGGCAACTGCCGTGGCTCATCAGGCCGCGAATGAGTCCGCCCACCGAGTAGGTGGGGAAGGCTGCGTGCACTTCCAGCGCGAGGAGGTCGAGTTCGGCCGTTCGCGCAGCGAGAATGTCCAGCGGCACGCCGTACTCGACCTCGAGTTCGACCGCGACGTCCGGGAAGGCCTCGGCCAAGGGCTGAATCATCTCGGTCATCCGCTGCCGGGTGACCTTGACCGCCGCGGCCTGTTGCTCTGCGGTCGGGTGCCCGCCGGAGAACCAGCGTCCCTGCGGCGCCCGACAGACGCTGATCACCGACACCTTGCCGCCACGGGACTGGCATTCGCGCAGCGCCCATTCCAACGCCACCGCACCACGCGCGGAGGTGTCCACGGCCACGCCGATCAGACCGGCCGGCGTCTCGCGGACCACGTCCGTCGAGGACACCACGACCACCGGGCAATGCGCCGCACCGACCACTCCGACGGCTGTCGACCCGACGAAGGCCTTTTCCCCGGTCGAGGTCGACCGGCGGCCCACGACCACCAGCGATGCGTCCGAACTCATGCGGGTCAGTGCCGCCGCGGTGTTGCCGAGCACCACCTGGGTACGCACTCGTCCGCGCTCCAGACCGTGGGCCACCGCGACATCGATCGTGGACGCGAGCATCTCGGCAGCCCCGAGCTTGATCTCCTCCGGGTCGAAGACCACACCCCAGGCACTGTTCAACACAGTGTCATCGACAGCATGGACGACCACCAGTTCGGCTTCCCGGTGTCTGGCCTCGACGATCCCGTACTCAAGGGCGCGGGCGGCGTCCTCGGAACCGTCGAACCCAACCACCACACGGGCCGGACCCTCATAGGGCTTCAACATCTCAATTCCTCTCCACGGCGGCCGACACCGCGCGGCCGGAGTAGGTGGACGGGGTGATCACGATGGTCAGGCCGCTGTGGTCCGGCGCCCACGGTGCCGGCAGCACTGGTTGGGCGGAGCCATCGTGGTCTGCTGCGACGCCGTGCACCAGCACGCTCCAGCCGGTCGCGGTGTCGACATCGATGTCGTCCACCTCGAAGGCAACCTCGACATCGTCGGCCAGTTCGCCCATCACCGATGCGGGGTTCACCCGAAAGAAGATGCGGTCGTCGTGGCAGCCGTAGGTGACCGGAAGGACCTGCAAACCGGAGGCGGCCAGCCAAGCGACCCGGCCGACACAGTGACTGCGAACCAGCTGACGACATTCCTCACCCGAGGGGCGGGTGAAATGTCCAGCGGTATCCATCGCGCGAATGTTAGCCCGGGCGTGGCCACCAAGACTGGTGAACCGCCGAAGTCAGTGGTTCTTCTTAGGTTATGGCCGGACGGAGCCCTCAGCGCAGCCAGGTGGAGGCCGCCACGATCACCGGGATGGACGCGATGGTGGAGATGAAAATGGCATCCCGGGCGAGCAAGGTCCGCACGTGGTAACGGCCGGCGATCAGGTAGATGTTCTGGGCGGTCGGCAGCGCAGCGATCACCGTTACCGCCAGCAGGTCGGCGGTGCTCAGACCGAACACCCAGGCGCCGAGGGCGAACGCGATCGCCGGATGCAGCAGCACCTTGATCGGGGCGGCGAGCGCCAGTTCGCGGGCGTGACGGCCGCGGCCGGGAAGCGGGTCGAGCCGGAGCGAGATGCCGAACGCCAGCAGCATGGCCGGCACTGCGACCTGGCCGATCATCTCGATCGGTTCCCAGAGCAGCGTGGGTACTTCGATCCCGAGCAGGTTGACGGCCAGGCCGGCGAGGGTACCAAGCGTGATCGGGTTACGCACCGGCAGGGACGCGTAACGCCACCAGGTCAGGCGCACCCCGTCCTTGCGCGCGGCGCCGAGGTCGAGCAGCGCCAGTGCGGTCGGCTGGAGCACCCCGACCTGGATCAGAATGATCGGCGCCATCCAGGTCATGTCACCGAGCACGTACGCCGCGATCGGCAGGCCCAGGTTGCCGGCGTTGGTGTAGGCCGCGCAGAGCGTGCCCACCACGCGTCCAGGCAGATCGCCGCCACCGAACCAGACGCGCGCCGCGATCAGATAGGCGCCCGCGGCCAACGCGATCGCGAGGGCTGAGACCAGCAGCGTCCGGCTGAACAGGTGGCTGAGGTCTGCGCGGGAGACCAGCGAAAACAGCAGCGCGGGCGAGGCCACCGTGAACGCCAGCCGGGAAAGCATCCGGCGGTGGTCCTCGGTGAGTACACGAAAGTGCGCCACCACCCAGCCGACCCCGATCACCGACCAGATGGTGAGGTATCCGCTCAGGGCCGCCTGCACGTGTTCAGCCTAAGCCAGTCACCAGGACAGAAAGGTCGCCGCCCACCGCACACCCCTACGATGTGCCGGTGGCTGAACGCAACCATCTGATCGACCTGGCGCGGATCACGTCCGTGCTGGTGGTGGTCGTGTTCCACACCCTGTTGTGGGTGGTGGCGGTGCCGGACGGGCAGTTGCTGATCTATCCGTGGGCGCCGGGTCCGGGATGGTGGGCAGCGAGCTGGATATTCAACATCGTGCCGGTGTTCTTTGTCGCCGCCGGCTACGCCAATGCCGTCGTGGTGGACAAGTGGCGCACTAGCGGGGCGCCCTATTCGGCGTTTCTGGTGCTGCGGGGCGGCCGGCTGCTCGGCCCGATGACGCTGTTCGTTGCGGTCTTCACGGTGGTCGGGACGGTCGCCGCGTGGGCGGGCTGGCCGATGGAGTCGGCCACGCTCAGCCGCCAGTTCGCCCAGTTGTTGTGGTTCGCGGTGGTCTACCAGCTGCTGCTGGCCGCTTCACCACTGGCGGTCTGGCTGCACGACCGGTTCGGCGGGTGGGTGATGCTGCCGCTGTTGCTTGGCGTGATCGCGGTGGACGCGGCCGTCCGGGCCGGCGGGGATCTCGGCCTGCAGTGGCTGAATCTCGCCTTCGTGTGGCCGCTGGCCCATCAGTGGGGCATCGCCTACCACCGGGGCTGGTTCCGTGGTTGGCGGACGCGGACTCTGCTCGCGCTGCTGGCCGGCTGCGCCGCGGTGATCGCGGCCCTGGTGTTCGCCCTGGACTATCCGCCGGCTTCGGTGGCCTGGGCGGACGTGCTGGTGGCCAACCTGCTGCCGCCCACGGTAGCCATCCTCGTGCTCGGACTGGCTCAGACGGTGGTGCTCGCGCTGCTTGAGCAAGCCGGAGTGGGCGTATGTCTGCGCGCGGGCACCCAACAACTGGTGCGGGTGGCGAACGCGCTGCTGCTGACGGTCTATCTGTGGCAGATCCCGGCGATCCTGGTTGGCGCGGGGGCGCTCGCGGGCCTGAGCCTGCTGTGGCCCGCGGCAGCGCCAGTGTTGATGAACCGGGTGCTGCTGGTGGTGCTCGTGCTCGGCATCGTGGTGACTGCCGTGCCCTGGCTGGCCCGGGTGGAACTGCGGTTGATACCGGCATCCGGTAACGGCATCGCGAAGCCGGGGCACGCCGAGATCGGCTACGCACTGTCCTGCACCGGCACCTTCGCGGTCTGGCAGGCGGGGGCGGTGCTGCACCCGTCCGCACCGTGGGCAGCGGCCGCGGCCGGGCTGTTCGCGGCCGGAGTGATGGCGCTGCGCCGCGTCAGTGCCAGCACGGTTGTTGGCTAGACTGGCCGCTCTATTCAGGGGGCCAGATGGATCCGACGCAGTGGCACGTGCCCTACCCCTTGGTGGTGGCCGCGCTCTTCGTGATCGTCATGCTGCGCGCCAACGGCACCTATTGGCTGGGCCGCGCGGCCTCGGCCGGTGCGCGGCACACCCGCCTAGCCAAGCTGATGGACTCCCCCGGCTACCTGCGTGCGACGCAGCGCATCGACGCCTATGGCCCGCCGGTGATCTCGCTGTCGTTCCTGACCATCGGCTTCCAGACGCTCGCGAACCTGGCTGCCGGGGCGACCCGGATGAGCCTGCGGCACTACCTGCCCGCGGTGGTGATCGGCTCGGTGATGTGGGCATTCCTGTACGCCACCCTGGGCACGGTCGGAGTGGACCTGCTCGGCGATCTCTACCGCCAGTCCCCCGCGCTCGCTATCGGACTGGCCGTGCTCGTGATGGCCTTGATCGCCGCCTACGTGATCTGGCAGGTGCGGCGGCGGACGCTGGCCGGACGGGTGCCGCTCGCCGAAGACACTGCCCTCGCTGAGGACTGACCCAGCGTCCGCACAGGCTGGCGGCTTAGCATTGGCACATGGCTGAGATTCGCAAGTACGACCCGGCTAAGGGCAACGCCATCGTCGAAGCGCTACGCAGCGCCATGGGCGACCCGATCCGTCCGGTCACGCCCGGAGAACCGGCGCCGACCCGAAAGCCCAGCGTTGCCCCAGCCACCACCACTTCCTGGGTGACCTTCAATGTGGCTCAGGCTTCGGCTTCCGACGAAGCGGCCGACCAGGACTGAGCGGTCAGCAGGCCAAGCGCGACCACCGGAACAGCCAACGGGCTCGGCCACCCATCAAGGATGACCGAGCCCGTCGCCGTATCTCACATCAGCTGCAGCCGCTGGTGGAACCGCAGCCCTCGCAGATGTAGCAGGAGCCTGAGCGCCGCATCTTGGTGCCGCAGGTGAGGCACAGCGGCGCGTCCACGCTCATGCCGGAGAGCTGTTCCAGCACCTCGGCGGTCGAGTGGGCCTTGAACTCAACCAGGGCGGGCTGGTTCGGTCCGTCCTCGTGCACCCGGACGTCGTCCGCGGCATCGTTCTTGAGCGACTCCGACTCGATCAGCTCGGCCTCGTCCTCCTCGGACAGGTACCGGCCGGTCTCGACGTAGCGCGCCCGCTCGGCCGCGGTGTAGATGCCGAGCTCGGCCCGCTCGTCGAAGGACAGGTAGTCCAGGGCCAGCCTGCGGAAGATGTAATCCATGATCGACTGCGCCATCCGCACGTCCGGGTCGTCGGTCATGCCGGCCGGCTCGAACTTCAGGTTGGTGAACTTCTGCGCGAACTGCTCCAGCGGCACGCCGTACTGCAGGCCGATCGAGACCGCGATCGAGAACGCGTCCATCACACCGGCCAAGGTCGAACCCTGCTTGCCGAGCTTAAGGAACACTTCGCCCAGCTTGCCGTCGTTGTACTGGCCCGAGGTCATGTAGCCCTCGGCACCGGCCACGGAGAAGGACGTCGTCCGGCTTACCCGCGACTTCGGCAACCGGTTGCGGCGCGGCCGGTACTCAACCCGCACCTCCGGCTCAGCCTTCGCCGCCGGCTCATCGGTCTTCTTGCCATCGCTCAGCGGCTGGCCGACTTTGCAGTTGTCGCGGTAGACCGCGAGCGCCTTCAGGCCGAGCTTCCAGCCCTGGGCGTAGACGTCGGCGATCTCCTCGACCGTCGCCGTCTCCGGCAGGTTCACGGTCTTGCTGATCGCGCCGGAAAGGAACGGCTGCACCGCAGCCATCATCCGCACATGACCCATCGGCTTGATCGCCCGCTGGCCCATCGCGGTGTCGAAGATCTCGTAGTGCTCCGGCTTCAGGCCCGGCGCGTTCACCACGTGGCCGTGGTTGGCGATGTAGTCGACGATCGCCTCCACGGTCTCGCCGGCGTAGCCGAGCCGCTGCAGCGCTCGCGGGATCGTCTGGTTGACGATCTGCATCGACCCGCCGCCGACCAGCTTCTTGAACTTGACCAGCGAGAAGTCTGGCTCGATGCCGGTGGTGTCGCAGTCCATCATGAAGCCGATGGTTCCGGTCGGGGCCAGCACGGACGCCTGAGCGTTCCGGTAGCCGTTCTTGGCACCGAGCGCCACCACCTGGGCCCACTCCTCGGACGCGGCCATGTGCAGCGGCTTGTCCAGCTCGTCCCAGATCCGGACGTCGTCATTGGCGGCCTGATGCTTGCGCATCACCCGCTGGTGCGCGGCGGCGTTGCGCGCGTAGCCGTTGTACGGGCCCACGACCGCGGCCAATTCGGCCGAGCGCCGGTAGGACACGCCGGTCATCAGCGAGGTGATGGACGCGGCCAGGGCGCGGCCCGCGTCCGAGTCGTAGCCGCGGCCGATCGCCATCAGCAGCGCGCCGAGGTTGGCGTAGCCGATGCCCAGCTGACGGAAGCTGCGCGTGGTCTCGCCAATGGCCTCGGTCGGGAAGTCGGCGAAGCAGATCGAGATGTCCATCGCGGTGATGATCAACTCGATGGCCTTGACGAACGACTCGACGTCGAAGGTGTCGTCGTCGCGCAGGAACTTCATCAGGTTCAGGCTGGCCAGGTTGCAGGAGCTGTTGTCGAGGCTCATGTACTCCGAGCACGGGTTGGACGCGTTGATCCGGCCCGACTCCGGATTGGTATGCCAGGCGTTGATCGTGTCGTCGTACTGGATGCCCGGATCGGCGCACTCCCAGGCCGCCTTCGCCATCTTGCCGAACAGCTCGCGGGCGTCGACCTTCTCGATCACCTCGCCGGTCATCCGGGCGCGCAGGCCGAAATCGGTGCCGTCCTCGACCGCCTGCATGAACTCGTCGCTGACCCGCACCGAGTTGTTGGCGTTCTGGTACTGGACGCTGACGATGTCCTTGCCGCCCAGATCCATGTCGAAGCCGGCATCGCGCAGCGCGCGGATCTTGTCCTCCTCGCGCGCCTTGGTCTCGATGAACTCCTCGATGTCGGGATGATCCACGTCCAGCACGACCATCTTCGCCGCGCGCCGGGTGGCGCCGCCGGACTTGATCGTGCCCGCGGACGCGTCCGCACCGCGCATGAACGACACCGGGCCGGACGCGGTGCCACCGGAGGACAGCAACTCCTTCGACGACCGGATCCGGGACAGGTTCAGGCCGGCGCCGGAGCCGCCCTTGAAGATGAAACCCTCTTCCTTATACCAGTTGAGGATCGAGTCCATCGAGTCGTCGACGCTCAGGATGAAGCACGCGCTGACCTGCTGCGGGCTGAGCGTTCCGACGTTGAACCAGACCGGGGAGTTGAAGCTGAAGTACTGGTTCAGCAGCATCCAGGTGAGTTCGTGCTCGAAGATTTCGGCGTCCTCTTCGGACGCGAAGTAGCCGTTGTCCTCACCGCCGGCCCGGTAGGTCTTGACCACCCGGTCGATCAACGTCTTCAGGCTCGCCTCGCGTTGGGCGCTGCCGAGCGCGCCCCGGAAGTATTTCGTGGTGACGATCGTGGACGCGTTCACGCTCCAGAAGTCGGGGAACTCGACCCCCCGCTGCTCGAACACCGCCTCACCGGTCTTCCAGTTCGTCTGCACGACGTCGCGCAACTCCCACTTGACCTCGTCGTAGGGGTGGACGCCGGCGGTCGTGAAAACCCGGGCGATCTTCAGCCCCGATGCCTTCCGGGCACCCCGGCCGGTTGCCTTCGCGGTTTCGGTCATGGTTGTGCTGCCTTTCGATTCTTCTTCGTGGGGTTGATTTGCTCAGGTGGTGACGAGCGCTGCCTGGCGCAGGCTCTCGATCTCGGCTTCGAAATCGTCGACCGAGTCGTAGTGCTTGTAGACGGATGCGAACCGTAGATAGGCGACCGCGTCGAGTTCGCGCAGCGGGCCGAGGATGGCGAGGCCGACCTCATCGGCAGGGATCTCAGCCTGGCCGCTGGCACGCAGGGTCTCCTCCACCCGCTGCCCGAGCCGGGCAAGGTCGGTTTCCGAGACCGGGCGACCCTTGCAGGCCTTGGCCACGCCGCTGATCACCTTCTCCCTGGAAAAGGGCTCCACCACGCCGGACCGCTTCACCACCACCAGTTGCATCTGCTCAAGAGTGGTGAAGCGACGCTCGCACGCCGGGCACTGCCGACGCCGTCGGATGCTCGTGCCGTCCTCGGCCACACGGCTGTCCAGCACCCTCGTATCGGTGTGCCGGCAGAACGGGCAATGCATCTCCGGGCCCCTTCCTGGGGATCGCGCGGTGGATATCGCTGTGGACGAGGTGTGGACCGCAACCACAATCTGTGGACGAACCACAACGCTGTAACTACTAGATGTAGAGGTTACGACCGAATGCCGCCACTATCAAGAAGACCACTCCGGCGTGTCGGCGCAGGCGGTGACAATTGGTGACGCCGGCTGGTCATGGCGACCAGCCGGCGTCGGGAACTACTACCGGTCAGCCCGCAACCGCGACCGCCGCGGGCGCCTGCGGCACTGAGATTGGCGCATCGCTCACCGCGAAGAAGCCGCTGACCAGCACCACCAGCGCGGTGGCGAACAACGCCAGGAAGAAGCTCACGACGACCTTGATCCCACGGTCGGTGAGCCGCCAGCCGGCGCGGCGGTTGGTGACGACCGGTGCGCTGCCGACCCCATCCTCCAGATCGGGCACCAGAGCGAGCCGGCCGTACTCGCGTCCCCGGACGTGGTGCCAACCGTTCGCGGACGTGGCTACCTGCGGGACCAGGTCATCTACCAGCAGGGCACTCATGGCTTCTCCTCGTGTCTCGAACAGGTGTTCGAATCATTTCTACCCCACCAGATCACCCAGGTCAAGGGATTCGAACGTCTGTTCTGCCGTGTTTCTTCGTCGAGTTACATGCTGGACGGCGCCTCTGACAGTTTTCGGAGAACCCACGACACGCTAGAACACATGTTCCAATAGCGATGCGCCACGCGCTAGCTTTGACACATGGCAACCAAGGCAGATCCCCCGGCCCGCAAGCGCGGCCGGCCGCGTAGGGAAGACGTAGCCGCGCAACTGGGCAAGAAGGTCAGCCAACTGCCCGACACCCCGGTCGACGAAGAAGGGCTGACCCTTCGGCAGCGCAGGGTGCTGGAAGTCATCCGCGAATCCCTGATCGAGGTCGGCTATCCGCCCAGCGTCCGTGAGATCGCGGCGCGTTCAGGTTTGGGTTCGGCATCATCGGCCGCGCACCAGCTCAAGCAGCTGCAGCAGAAGGGCTTCCTCTACCGCGACCCGCACCGTCCGCGCGCCCTTGAGGTACGCCTGCCCGAGTCGATGTCGATGCCGGCTCCGGTCACGCGCATCGTCGAGCCCGACCTGCCCGCGCCCACCGCACCTTCAGTCCCGGTACCGATCCTCGGTCGGATCGCCGCCGGCGGCCCGATCCTGGCCGAGCAGGCCGTTGAGGACGTATTCGCGCTGCCCAAGCAATTGGTGGGTGAGGGCACCCTGTTCCTCCTTGAGGTCAAGGGCGATTCGATGATCGAGGCGGCGATCTGTGACGGAGACTACGTGGTGGTGCGGCAGCAGCCCGACGCAGTCAACGGCGACATCGTGGCTGCCCTGCTCGGCGACGAGGCCACCGTGAAGACCTTCAAGCGCACCCCCGGCCAGGTGTGGCTGCTCCCCCACAACCCGGCCTACGAGCCGATCGACGGGAACGAGGCGTCGATCCTCGGCAAGGTCGTCGCTGTCCTGCGGCGCGTCTAGTTCGCAGGCTCGCCATTCACATCGAGATCCGGGTCAAGCCCGGAGCCGGACGGACCAGGGTCGGGGGACGCTACGGCGACGCCACCCTGATCGTCGCCGTCTCGGCACCAGCCGTGGACGGACGCGCCACCGAAGCCGCTTTGACGACGCTGGCGGCGGCTCTGGGCTGTAAGGCGCGGGAGGTGTCGCTGGTGAGTGGGGCCACCAGTCGCACCAAGGTCGTCGAGGTGCCGGACGCGACGCGTCCGCGCTACTTAGAGTTGCTGGACAGCTGAAGCTTCGCCCGAATAGACCCGGGCCTGAGTCGCCAGACGGTGGATCCCCCTACCAACAAAGTGGACCGTTCCTCGCCCCGACGCCGCCAGACCGTCCACTCGGTGAAGCGGGGACGCACCGCCGACCCGCCCGCCCGCCAACAAAGTGGACCGTTTCTCGCGCAGACGGCACCAAACTGTCCACTTTGTGTGGGTTGTTTCGGGACGGGGCTGGTGGTGCCAGCTGGGTCCGGCGGCTACTGATTCGGGCTTTCGACGGCCTCGGCCAGGCGGCGAAGCGATCCAATCGCGATCTCGCGATCGGTGGTCATCCAGAAGTCCGGCATCGACGCGCGCA
>JAKOQD010000062.1 GCA_029778515.1 Actinomycetes bacterium | reverse complement strand
TGGCCGAGTTCGGCGAGCTCTTCGGCCTGCGCCCGCTCGACCACGTTCATGCCCCCGGCGTCCCCCGAACCCGGCAGCTGCGCCGGCGAGGTGTGCATGGAGACATAGGCGAGATTTAGAGCGCGTGGCACGCGCTGAGCATAGTCACCCGATGCACAGCGACCGGACGCGAGCGCAGAGCGCTCTCAGCCCGTGGAAGAATCACGCAATGACTTCCACCCCGACCACTCGCGTCGGCAGCATCGATCTCGGCCCGCAGTGGTTGTTCCTGGTGATCCTCGCCGGGCTGGGCATGGTGGGGCCGTTCTCGATCGACACCATCTTTCCCGCCTTTGCCCAGATGGAGCGCGAGTGGGGGGTCACCGAGCTCGCACTGCAACAGCTGATCAGCGTCTACCTGCTCTCCTTCGCGGTGATGAGCCTGCTGCACGGCCCATTGTCGGACGCACTGGGCCGCAAGCCGGTGATCATCGGCGGCACGCTGCTGTTCATCGCTGCGTCCATCGGTTGTGCGCTGTCGCCGAGCCTCGGGGTGCTGCTTTTCTTCCGATCGCTGCAGGGCATCAGCGCCGGCGCCGGCCAGATCATCAGCCGCGCGATGGTGCGTGACGTCTTCGACAACGACCAGGCCCAGCGGACGATGAGCCACATCGCGATGATCTTCGGCCTCGCTCCGGCGCTGGCGCCGATCGTCGGCGGCTGGGTGCTGGGCGCAGGCAGTTGGCGCGGGATCTTCTGGTTCCTGACCGCGTTCGGCGTGGTGCTGCTCGCGCTGGTGATCTTCGCGTTACCGGAGACGCACCCGCCGGAGCAGCGGTCGAAGTTCGACGTGCCCGTGCTCGCGTCCGGGTTGCTGGCGGTGTGGCGGGACTCGAACGGTCGCCGACTCGCCTTCACCGGCATGTTCAACTTCGCCGGCATGTTCCTCTACATCTCCTCGGCCCCGCTGCTGGTGGTGAAGCTGCTGGGCAAGGGTGAGCAGGACTTCTGGATGCTGTTCGTGCCGCTGATCTCCGGCATGGTGATCGGTTCCTGGGTCAGCGGACGGCTGGCCGGACGGATGAGCGGACGGCGGCTCGCGTCCCTTGGTTATGTGATCAGCCTGGTCGCGGCAGTCGTAAACCTTGGCCTGGCGTTGGTGCCGGCTACCCAGGTGCTGCCGTGGCCGGTGGTGGCGCTGCCGTTCTACTCATTCGGGATCGCGCTGGCGTTCCCCATCCTGACGCTGGCCATGCTCGACCTGTTCCCGCGGTCCCGCGGGGCGGCGTCCTCGGTGCAGTCGTTCGTCTCGCTGGTGGCGAACGCCCTGATCGCCGGAGCGCTCGCCCCGGCGGTCGGCTTCTCGCTGTGGAGCCTGGCGGTGACTTCACTGCTGCTCACCCTGGTCGCCTGGTGGCTGTGGCGCCGCCATCTAGCAGTCACCCACGTAGAGCCGCACACCACAGTCGACGCCCCGGCCTACGAACCCACCGACGAGATGTAGCCGCCGACGGCTGGCCGAGCCGGTCGAGACCCAGTGCGGAACGAGCCGCTCACAATCGGTCGCTGAGGAACGAGCCCCTCACAAACCGTTCCCTGACGAGGCCGGTGCGGAACGAGCCGGCCGTAACGAAGGGCCGCCGTCTGGCTCAACCCACTTCTGGCTGGTTATGACCCCTCCCCAGAGGACCCTCGCCCGCCCAACCCAAGAAATGCAGGTTATGCGGCCGCTTTCGAGCTCCATAACCTGCGGTTCTCGGGTTGAACCGAAATCGGCCAGCGAAAGCGGCCTCATAACCAGCCAGAAGTGGTTTCCCTGCGCTCGGCCGTTACCAGGGCCACCTTGGTCGCAAGGCGCGATCCAGCCGAACGTTGATAGCGTTATCACCGTGACTGACGACGCGCTCATCCTGCTGGCGAACGACTCCTACCGGATCGAGATCATGCCGCTCGGTGCGACCCTGCGACGCTTCGAGGTGCGCTTGCCGGACGGCAGCTGGCGCAACATCCTGCTCGGCCACCCGGATCCGGCGGACTACCCTTCCGGGCTGGGCTACCTGGGTGCGACCGTCGGACGGTTCGCGAACCGGATCGCACGCGGCCGGTTCAGCCTCGACGGCGTGGACTACCAGGTGGATGTCAACGAGGCGCCCAACCAGCTGCACGGCGGAACGAAAGGCTTCCACACCCACGCCTGGTCCGTGCTCGGCTCGGGGCCAGATTGGGTCGAACTGGGCATCACCAGCCCTGATGGCGATCAGGGCTACCCGGGCGAGGTGCAGGCGTCCGCACGCTTCGAGCTGATCCCGGGGGGAGCCCAGGTCACCTACCGGGCCACCACCGACGCCCCGACCGTGGTGAACCTGACCACGCACCCGTACTTCAACCTGGACGGGGAGGCGTCCGGCAGCACCGATGACCACCGGCTCACCATCCACGCGTCCCGCTACACGCCGGTGTACCCGGACCTGATTCCAACCGGCGAGGTCCGCGACGTGACCGGGTCGGCCGCTGACTTCCGGTCCGGTCCACTGCTCGGTAAGGCGCGGGAGGCCGCGATGGTCGAGGGCATCGCCCTAGGCGGCGGCTTCGACCACAACTTCGTGGTGGACGGCGAGGGCATGCGTGAGCACTGCCGGTTAGCCGGTTCGACCGGACTCACCCTGACCGTCGTGAGCGATCAACCCGCCATCCAGGTGTACGGCGGCGCCCACTTCGACGGCGTCACCCCGGGTACTTCCGGTGCGCCCTACGTCAGCCGGGCCGGCGTGGCGCTGGAGACCCAGCACTACCCGGATACGCCCAACCACCCGAGCTTCCCTTCGACTGTGCTGCGTCCCGGCGAGGAGTACGTGGCCACCACCCGGTGGCTGGTCGGCTGACCGCCCCTTGTCCGTTTTGTCTCGGTGGTAACGCGACACGCCGACGACACGCCGTGGGGTCTGGAATTGGTGAAAGTCGTGGCCGGGAACCTCTTGCGGCCGGGTTGTCAGGGGACTAGAAATGCGTCTTACCAGATCCCTTCGGGGGTGTGGGGAACGGAAGCAAGAAGTCGGTTTGCTGGTGGGTTCACCTGCCGGGTCTCCTGGTGATGCGGGAGTGGCTGACTGGTAGCTACCGGTCGACGGCGGACATCACGCCAACGTCACCTAGAAGGCCCCGGCGACTCATACTCCCCGGGGCCTTCGCCTATCCCCGAGACTGAACGAATAGGGGACGGTTCCTTTTCCGTTCAAC
>JAKOQD010000346.1 GCA_029778515.1 Actinomycetes bacterium | reverse complement strand
CGCGAGCGGCGGGCCGACCTGAAGCAGCACGTCGCGGATCATGCCGCCGCCGAGCCCGGACATGATCGCCAAGGTGAGGAAGCCGACCGGGTCGAATCGCTTGGCACGGGCGATCAGGCCGCCGAGGATCGCGTTCGCGAACACGCCGGTGAGGTCGACCGCGCGAATGAAGAGCTCGATCGGTTCAGGAGTCATGGTGGGACAAGCGTGCCCGCATCCGGATGCGGCGGCCAACCCGAGCGCCGCGGCGGCCCGCGGTTCGAAGCGGCGAGCTCAGTTGAGCCGCCAGATCACCCCACTGGTCGAGGTCGAGTAGCTGGCGACGGCCGGCGAGCCAGGGTTCTGCTGGATCACTTCCACTGAACCGCCGGACGGGGACCCGGTGACGACCACGACATGCTGCTTGCCGCCCACCCGGGTAACCACGTCACCCGGCTGGACCTGACTCAGGTTGCCCGAAACGAAGTGCCAGCCTGCCTTGCCAGCCGTGCTGCTGTCCCAGCCGTCGAACCCGACCCGGTGACCAGCCTGACCGGACCAGGCTATTCCCAGGTCGGCGCACTGAGCGCCGAAGGCACCGTCCGCGTCGATCCCAGGCTTGCCGCCACCCACGATGTTGCCGGCGGCGTCGTAGATGCGGGTGGTGCTGTTCCAGTTGGCCGAGTTCAGCGCCCAGGCTTTGAAGCTGGAGACCTTTCCCGATCCCCCCTTGCTGGACCAGACCGCGGCCGAGCCGTGGTAGATCACCAGGTTGCCGTCGTCCTGCATCCGCAGTGCGGCACCGTTGAAGCCGCCGGTGTTGCTCGCCCAGACGGCCTGACCGCCGGAGGTGTAGATGACCAGGTTGCCGTCCGCCAGCACGTCGGCGTGACAGCCCGCATCGTTCCGGTTCGTGCTACTGCCCCACTTCGCGGCTCCAGCCGAGGTGTACACGACCAGGTTGCAGTCGGCCTGCATGGTCAGCCGGTAGCCGCCGTTGCTGGAGCTGAGGCTCTGCCCCGCGGACAGCCGCTGGCCGGCTGACATGGTGTCGACGAGTTGATAGACGAAGCTGGTTCCGGCGCTGGTGCCACCGGGACCGACCACCTTCACCACGACCGCGCCCTGGACTCCGGATGGGGTGGTCACCGTGATCGCCGAGTCGGAGGCGACCACCAGACCGGTTCCCGGGCGCGATCCGAAGAGCACCTGGGTGGCTCCGGCGAAGCGGGACCCAGTGAGTTTCACCACCGTGCCGCCAGACACGCTGCCCAGGGCAGGTGCGATGCCCGACACCGTTGGTGCTGCGCTTGGGACGGGAGCAGGCTCGGCGGCGAGGTAGCGGTACTTGGCGCGAGTGGTCCGCTTGGAGGTGCCCTTCTTGGTCACGACACGCACGTCGACTACGCCGGCCTGACCCGGCGGCACGGTGACCGTGATCCGCTTGCTGGACTTGACCTTCACGTTGGTCGCCCGCACCGTGCCGAAGAGCACTCGCTTCACCTTCTTGAAGCCCGTGCCCCGAATGGTGAGCGTCTCACCGCCCTGCAGGTTGCCGGACGTGATCGAGATTCCGGTCACTTTCGGCTTGGTGGCGGCCTGCGCCGGCGTCACCGGGGCCAGCAGCCCCGCCAGCGTGAGGAAGACCGCTACCACTACCGCCAGCAAGCGCCGCAACGCAGTCGAAGATCCCATCCGTTCCCCCCATGGCATGACCCCGCCAGACCCCCATCGAGCCGGCACCAGCCAGAATCAACCACGCCGGAAGTCGGCGCGCAGAGGATTCCG
The DNA here is from genome assembly GCA_029778515.1 of Actinomycetes bacterium. The sequence continues at coordinate 6,839 of JAKOQD010000346.1, read as the reverse complement.
AATGTCCATACGACGAGTCGGCTCAGCCCTCAGCCAGCACCACCCACAGCGTCCGGGGACCATGGACGCCTTCCACGCGGCTCAGCTCGATGTCGCTGGTCGCCGACCCGCCACTGAGCCAAGTCACCGGCCGACCCGCGCGCAATCCCGGCGAAAGACGGGCCACACCCTCGGGCACATCGCTCACGACCTGATCGGCCCGAACGACGCAGACGTGGATGTCAGGTAGCAGGCTCAACACGCGCCGACCCTGGTCGTCACCGTGGTCGAGGGCGATCGTGCCGGAATCCGCCATGCCGACCGCGGCCGCGGTGACCACGGCCGACACCGTGTTGAGCGTCGCGTAGTCCAGCTGCGGCTCGTCCGCGAACAGCTGGACGCCTGCCTCCGCGACCGCCTGAGCCCAGGTCGCGGGAACGCCGGAGGGCAGCACGGCACTGGTGGCACCGAGCGTGACCAGTGCCTCGGCGACGGCCCGCGGCACTTCGACTGCCGGCACCCGCACCACGGTGGCGCGGTAGTCCTCCACCTTCTCCACGAAGTCAGCCAGCACGTCCGCGGTGGCCAGGGGCTGCCCATAGGTCCACGCGATCGGGACGTCGAGGGCTGGGTCCGCCACGGTCACGTCCTGGGTGGCCGCACGTACCCGTCCGAGGATCTCTTCGCGCGCATTCATCACAACTCCTTCCCGTCGGCAGCGCGATGGTGCTTCCACCACTGCCGGAACGTCTCCACCGGCGGCGCGTCCACGTCGCGGGCGCGTAGCCAGCGTCCGGCGAGCGGGACGGGCATCGGGCCGAGCACGCGGTCACCAAGCACCCTGCCCGCGGCACGGGTGGCGAGTTCGGCCTTCTCCAGGTGCTTGCCGTCGGACATGACCCAGGAGACCGTCTTCATGATTCCCTGCTCGACCGTGGGGTGCTTGCCGGTCTTGTACTCGACCACCTTGTGGCGAAGCTGCACCAGGATGTCGGTGAACGGGATCCGCACCGGGCAGACCTCGTTGCAGGCCCCGCAAAGAGTGGACGCGAACGGCAGCGCCTGGTCCTTGGGGTCGCTGACCCCGTGGAGTTGCGGGTTCAGGATGGCGCCGATCGGACCTGGGTAGGGCGAGCCGTAGGCGTGCCCGCCGACCCGTTCGTAGACCGGGCAGATGTTGAGGCACGCCGAGCACCGGATGCAGCGCAGCGCCGCGCGTCCGACCGGATCGGCGAGCACCCGGCTGCGTCCGTTGTCGAGGAGGATGACGTGCAGGTCCTGGGGCCCGTCGCCGGTGGTGACCCCGGTCCAGAACGAGGTGTACGGGTTCATCCGCTCACCGGTGGACGAGCGCGGAAGCAGCTTGAGGAAGACCTCGAGATCGGCCAGCGTCGGCAGGATCTTCTCGATACCTACCACCGACACCAGGGTCTCGGGCAGGGTCAGGCACATGCGTCCGTTGCCTTCGGATTCGACGATCACCAGCGTGCCGGTCTCGGCGACGATGAAGTTGCCGCCGGAGACCGCCATCTTCGCCCGTAGGAACTTTTCCCGCAGGTGCGCGCGGGCCGCGGCGGCGAGTTCGGCCGGGTCGTCGGAGATGCCGGAAGGCGCAGCCAGGCCGTAGCGTCCCATCTCCTCGGTGAAGATCTCCCGCACCTCCGAGCGGTTCCGGTGGATCGCAGGCACCAGGATGTGGCTGGGCAGGTCGTGGCCCAACTGGACGATCAGCTCGGCCAGGTCGGTTTCCCAGGCCGCGATTCCACTGCGTTCCAGGTGCTCGTTCAGGTCGATCTCCTGGGTGACCATCGACTTGATCTTGACGACTTCGTCGACCCCTTTCACCTTGGCGATGTCGACCACGATCTGGTTGGCTTCGGCCGCGTCGCGGGCCCAGTGCACCGTGATGCCGGCGTCGAGCATGGCGCGTTCGGCCTGCTCGAGGTAGCTGTCGAGGTGGCGTCCGACCCGGTCCTTGATCGCGGCCGCTGCGTCGCGCAGTTCCTCCCAGTTCGGCACTTCGGACGCGCGAAGCGCCCGCTTGGCCCGAATGGTGCCGGTTGCGTGACGCAGGTTCTTGCGCTGCTCGGTGAGCTGGAGTTCGACCTTGACGGCCTTGGGAAAGACGGGAAGGCCGTCCCATCCGCCCGGGGGCGGCGCGGGGGTGCGGCGCTGGGCGTCCAGGCTCATGCTGCATCCTGTTCGGTCTGGGCCAGTATCTCGGCCAGGTGGATGGTCTTGATTCCGGAGAACTGCCGATGCAGCACCCCGCCGATGTTGAGCAGGCAGGCGTTGTCGGCGGCGACGAGGTACTCCGCCTCGGTCGAACGCACATGCCGGGCCTTGTCGGAGGCCATCGCGATCGAGATGTCCGGGTTCTTCAGTGAGAAGGTGCCGCCGAAGCCGCAGCACTCCTCCGCGTGCGGCAGGGGCACCAGCTCCAGACCCCGGACGGCTTCGAGCAACTGGTAGGGACGGCTGCCGATCTTGGCCATCCGGGTCGCGTGGCAGGACGGGTGGTAGGTGACCCGGTGCGGGAAGTAGGCCCCGACGTCGACCACCCCCAGCACGTCCACCAGGAACTCGGTGAGTTCGTAGCTGCGGGACGCGGCTGCGGTGGCCGCCTTTTCGAGGCCGGAGTCACCGGAGTGCCGAGCCAGCATCGGGTGCTGGTGGCGCACCGAAGCGACGCACGAACCAGACGGCCCGACGATGTAGTCGTAGTCGCTGAAGGCCCCGACATACGCCTTCACCGTGCCGACGGCCTCGTCGAAGTAGCCGGTGTTGGTGAGGATCTGCCCGCAGCACGTCTGCTGTCGCGGGAACTCCACGGTGCAGCCCAGCCGCTCCAGGAGGCGGACGGTCGCTTCGGGCGCGGCGGGCATCATCGCGTCGTTGATGCAGGTGGCGAACAGTGCCACCCGCTTGCCGAGCCCGGGCTTGCCGACCTTGGCTGCGGTGCCGGTGGATACGGACATGGGTGCGACTCCTTGGTGGTGCTATCGGCGGTTCAGGGGATGAGCCAACTCAGGGCGGGCGTGGACATCAGGCCGGAGAGGAGGCAGAGCAGGACCAGCAGGACCAGGCTCCAGGGGATCATGCGGCGCAGGATCGCGGACTCCGAACCGGGCAGGCCGATCGCGGTGGACGCGACGGACAGCGACTGCGGCGAGATCATCTTGCCGACGACCCCACCGATGCCGCCGCCCCCGACCAGGAGCGTGCGCATCTGGAGGACGTCGAGGTGGGCACCATCGCCGCCGATCTGGTGCCCCACACCGGACTGCAACCCGGAGAACAGGATGTTGGCGGAGGTGTCCGAACCGGTCACGTAGGTGCCGATCCAGCCAAGGACCGGCGCGAAGAACGGGTAGAGGGCGCCAGAGCTGGCGATGAACAGGCCAAGGGCCATGGTCTGTCCGGAGTCGCCCATCACGTAGGCGAGGGCAACCACCGAGCCGATGGTGAGTGCCGTGAACCGAAGTTTGACCATGTTGTCGACCAGCACCTTGAAGATCCGCTTCCAGCCCATCCGGTAGATCAGCCCGGTGAGGATCGCGACCAGAGCGAGCAGGATGCCGGGCGTCGATGCCCATGCGAAAGTGTAGGTCTGGTGGGCCGCGGGCGCGCCGGCGGTGTTCAGCATCTCGTCCAGCAGCGGCCAGTGCAGCTTGAGATCGGTGCCTGCCAGCGCGGCCTTCACCTGCGGGATGGCCGCGATGCTGAACACCACGATCACCAGCGCGTAAGGGACGAGTGCCATCAGGATGCGGTTCCTGGTGAGGGCGGGGGCGTCCGGGTCGGTCGGCGCGGGGGCGGGTAGGTGGCTCTCGATCCTGGGGTCGATCGGACGCGCCACGCGGTCGATGGCGGCGGCTCCGCCGGTGGGCTTCCAGAAGCGCAGGAACGCGATCGCCACGGCGACGCTCACCACAGCAGCCACCGCCTCGGTGAGGTTGTACAGCGGGGTGCTGGAAACGATCCACTTGGTGACGCCGAAGCTGGTCGCCACGACCAGTCCGAACGGCCAGACCTCCTTGATGCCCTGCTTCCCGTCGATCACGGCGAGCAGCAGGAACGGGACGACCAGGCATAGGATCGCGGTGATCCGTCCGGAGATGGTGGAGATCGGCAGGACGTTGTCGAACTCGCCAACCTTGGCGGCCATGATCACCGGCAGGCCGACGGCACCGAAGGCCACGGGCACTGTGTTGGCCAGTAGCGCGGTCATGGCCGAGCGCAGCGGACTGAACCCGATCGCGACCAGCATCGCGGCGGTGATCGCCACCGGCGCACCGAAGCCGGCCAGGGATTCGAGGAGGCCGCCGAAGCAGAAGGCGATCAGCAGGGCGAGGACGCGGGGGTCGTCGCTGAGCAGGAAGAACGTCCGCTTGAGGTCGTCGAAGCGGCCCGAGACGACGGTGATGTCATACATCCAGATAGCGGTGAGGAGGATCCAGACGATCGGGAACAGCCCGTAGAGGAAGCCTTCCACACTGGTGCTGACCGCCATCAGGGCGGGCATCCGGAAGGCGGCGATGGCCACGACGAAGGCCACCACCCAGGAGAACGCTCCGGCGAGGTGGGCCTTCCAGCGCAGGGCGCCGAGCGTCACCAGCATGGCCACGATCGGGAGCGCCGCGAGCAGAGCGGACAGCCAGCCCATGCCAGTGGGGTTGGTGTCGGGCAGGAACGCCTCAAGAGGGACCATCGAGACTCCGTTGTTCTCAGGGACCTGATTTCCGGTCAGACCATTCGATGTTTGGTCCGACCATTAATCTTTGGTCTGACCATAAGCCTGGGGGTTTGTCATGTCAACCCCTCCCACCATGCGTCGTCGCGCGGGGCGTGGAAGCGCCGGATTGGTGGAGACTGGGCTGCATGACCGGCCACCAGGACGACGCCGCACCGGCGACGGAGCAGAGCTTGAACGCTGAGCCGCGCGGCTTCGAAACGGTGATGGCCTACCTGACCCAGGCGATCATCGACCGGAAACTGCCGGCGGGCAGCAAGCTGCCCACCGAGCGTCAGTTGGCCACTGATCTGGACGTGAGCCGCAGCGCGGTGCGCGAGGCGATCAAGGTACTGCAAGCTCAGGGCATCGCGGCGACGGCAGCGGGACGCGCGCACGGGACCCGAATCACGACCACGCCCAGCGAGGCGTTCGGCCGGATGCTGAGCCTCCAGCTGGCCCTGGGTTCGACCGATGTCGACGAACTCACCGACACCCGGGTGGTGCTCGAACGGGCGGCGATCTCAGAGGCCGCGCGGCGGGCCACGCCAGATTCGCTCGAGGAGGCTCGGACGCTGGCCTGGCGGATGACCCTGGCCACCGGATCGGCGGAGTTCAACGACCTGGACACCGCCTTCCATGTGGCCTTGGCCCAGGTGGGCCAGAACCGGCTGATCAGCGACTTCACTGTGGCCATCCGGCAGGCGGTGGCGCCGATGATCCGCGACGCCCAGACCACCGTGGCCGACTGGGAGGTCCTTCGGCGCCGGCTGGCGACCGAGCACCTGGAGATTCTGGAGACAGTGGCCGAAGGCCGGGACGAGGCCGCCGCCGATCTCGTCGAGAGCCATATCCGACGGGCTCACGCCGACCTTCACCTGCAGCTGCCCAGTTGAGCAGCGTCGCTAAGGCGTTCGGCGTTTCCGCCGACTCCCCGCAGCACCCGCGCGTCGCCCCCAGCTGAGGTAAACGGCCGGCAGCAGGCCCATCGAGCTCACCACGGAGAGGGTGGTCATCCATAGCAGCTTCGGCCCGTTGACCTGCGCTTGCGGCCGCCGGGACAGGTCAGCGATCGACCAGGCGCGTAGCGCCAGGTCGGCCGCGCCGAGAATAACGATCGCAGCCCGCGTACCTGCCGAGAGGTCGCTCCATCTTCGCTTCGGCATTGGCCGCTCCTTCGTCACTCTCGAGCTTAGGCGCGGCCGCCCGTGGAACGAGGCATGACCTCGCTCGTGGTCTGGTCAGCCGGCCGCCGCAGGCTCCACGCTCACCTTCGAATCACCGACCGCAGCCTTGGCTGCCTTCGCCGCATCCTGCACGGTCTTGAATGCGCTGGTGATGACCAGATTGATCCAGGTCGTTGCCGCGTCGGGCAGATCCTTCACGTCCACGGTCACCTTTCCACCCTTCTCGGGAATGGTGGCCACGAAGCCATAAGTCAGGTCCTTGTCGCGATAGAACATGTCGGTCGCGTCCTTGCGAAGGTCGATGACCAGCCCTCCCTTGCGCCGCTCCCACCAATCGAGGATGAGCTTGACTGCGGCGACCACGCCGGCGCCGATCAGCACAGCGGTCACAGGCTCGATCTGCGCCTCCAGGTCACCGCTGGGCGGCGGGGTGACCGCCTGGACGGGGACACCGGTGGCCGAAGCAGCGGCGTACGCCGCGGTCAGGTCGTCATTGTCTTCGATCTTGATAGAAATGCGGTCGACTGCCATTTCCGTCCCCCTTCGTTGTGATTTGTTGCTTTCTACCTGGCCAACGTCCATTTCGTCGGATCAACTCGGGCCGCTTCAAACTCGGCCAACCGTGCGGCATAGGGCGCATAGCCCGGGCGCAAACCGACCGCGTCTCCCACGTGCCCCACGGCGGCCTCGAGCAGGACGCGCGTCCGCTCAAGATCGCCCGCGTCCTTGGCGGCCTGCGCCAACATGGCGAACGCCACCCCCAGGTTCGCGGCCGCGTAGGGATTGGTGGGAGCGATCTGGCGAAGCGAGGCGAAGAGCCGAACGGCAATGTCCACATTTCCGGTGGACATGGTGAACAGCCCAAAGTCGTTGTACGCGGGGTTGGCGAAAACCGCGCATTCAGGACAAGGCGTGATCGAATACACATCCTCGTCATAGTG
>JAKOQD010000345.1 GCA_029778515.1 Actinomycetes bacterium | reverse complement strand
TCGGCAAGGTCTCGCGCAAGGAGGTCACCCGCATCGCTTTCGAGCGCGGGCGTGTGCGCAAGGTCACTGGCAGCGCGGGTGAGTTCGTCCTGGAGAAGGACGACGAGAAGGGCCAGATCTTCGTGCGGCCCACCGACCCGCAAAGCACCAAGCCGATCAACCTGTTCCTCACATCCGATCGCGGCACGGTTGCGTTGCTGCTGCAGCCGGTCGACACCCCGAGCGACTCGATCGTGATCCGCGAGCCGCGCGAGCGCAGCGCGGCGCCCACCCGACTCGAGGCCAGTGGCCGACACGTCCGCACGCTCAAGAACCTGCTGCTCGCGTTGGCCGAAGACGCCCTGCCCGACGACATGGAGGTCAAGGAGCCTGCCCGCGACATCACCCTGTGGCTGGGCACCCGCCTCACGTTGCAGCGGGTACTGCTGGGGTCTGGCGTGGTGGGCGAAAAGTACCAGCTGACCAACATCGGCAACACGATCCTGGAACTGGCGGAGACCGAACTCTTCAAGCCCGGCGTGATGGCTGTCAGCCTGGAGCAGCCCAGCCTGCGCCCGGGCGAGGCCACCAACCTCTTCGTGATCCGGGAGCGCAAGAACGATGACTGAGCCCGTTCCCAGTTCGGTGGCCGTCAAGCGCCGCCAGTACCTGCTGTTGGCAGGAGTCGGCGCGGTGATCGTCATCGGCACGGTGTTCTCGGTGTCGCTAACCGGCTCCAAGCCCGCCACCGAACGCCAGTCCAAGCCCAAGTCGACCAACATCCTGGCGCCCGGCGCCCAGGTCGATCCGCGCGATGCCTGGCGTGGGCAAGCCGACGCCCAACTGCGTGCGATCGAGCAGAAGTCGCGCGAGCTCGCCCAACGCGACAGCGAAATGGAAGGTCAGAGCCGCGAGATGATCGAGCGGCTGCGCAAGCTCGAAGGCAGTGGCTCTGCGGGCTCCGCAAGCGGCGGACTCACCGCCTTGCCTCCGCCTCCGATCGCGGCACCGGCCACCCGTCCGAGCTTCGGTCCCGATGCGGCCAATGGGGCGCAAATCGGCAGCGGGCAACAACGCCCTCCAGCCCTCCCGCAGCTCCCACCCCCTCCACCCCCACAGCCGAACCGTGCCGGCAACTTCGGCCCGATAACGGCACCCGGCTCGAATGGCCTGCCGGCCGTCCCGCCGTCGGGAATCGTGAGCATCACGCTGGCCGATACAGCCTCGGGTCCGGCCGCGAAGCCTGGCACCGACGCCGCGGTCAAGGCCAGCGCACCGCGCGACACCCGCCGCTACATCCCGAGTGGTGCCTTCACCCGCGCGCTGCTGCTCGGCGGTCTCGACGCCCCCACCGGCGGGCAGGCCCAGCGCAACCCGCAGCCCGTGCTGCTGCGCCTGATGGACAACGCGGTACTGCCCAACCAGTTCCGCTCCAAGGTCAAGGAATGCTTCGTGGTGGGCGCCGGCTACGGCGACGTCAGCTCCGAGCGTGCCTACATCCGCACCGAGTCACTGTCTTGCATCACGCGCGACGGGACGGCCATCGACGTTCCGGTCAAAGGCTACGTAGCTGGCGAAGACGGCAAGGCTGGCATGCGCGGGCGCCTCGTCTCCAAGCAGGGCCAGATCCTGGCCAACGCGCTGTTGGCGGGTGTCGCCAGTGGCATCGGCCAAGCCTTCACGCAGAGCGCAACCACGATGTCCATCTCTCCGCTGGGCACCACCAGCACCGTCGATCCGGCCAAGCAACTCCAGGCCGGCCTGGGAACCGGCGTGGGCAAGGCCCTGGACCGGCTCGCCCAGTACTACATCACCCTCGCCGAGAAGGTCTTCCCGGTGATCGAGATCGACGCCGGACGCACCGTCGACGTGGTGCTAACCCAGGGCATCGCCCTGCAGGGATCACTGGACGCCGCCGCACAGGACGCCGAGACCTATCCGCGACTCGCAGCCCGAGCCAACCAACGAAGGAGTTCCGAAGATGACGATGAATGAGCCGCGCACGCAGGCCACCCGTGCCTGGCGCGCCCTGAGCTTCACCCCCGTTTTCGCGGGCCTGTTGGCCGCCGCGATCGCACTGCCCTCTGCGGCTGAATCGGCGAACCCGGCGGCCACCGCGACGGCAACTGCAGCATCCAACACCACGGCCGCCGCGATCGCGATGGGCACACGCCTGCAGGCGCT
>JAKOQD010000061.1 GCA_029778515.1 Actinomycetes bacterium | reverse complement strand
TAGCGGAGGCCCTGCCGCGGGCCACCCCACCCCAGCGCGGCCAGACCCACCACGCCCATCGCCGCCGCACGCAGGACGCTCGCTTCAGCCCGGCACAGGAGGACGAAGGCCGCCACCCCGACGACGGCCAACAGCCGCCGCCACCAGCCCAGCACTCCGACCCGCGCCGCGGCCCAGGTGAGCGCAGCCAGGAGGAGGGTGAGATTGGCCCCCGAGACCGCCGTGAGATGGGTTAGCCCGGTGGCACGAAAGCGATCCTGAAGGGCTTCGGTCATGCCGCTGGTATCGCCTACGACGAGAGCCGGCACGAGCGCCCTGGGATCGGGCGGGAGCCCTGCCACCGACGCCCGCAATCCGGCCCGAACCGAAGTCACGGCCTGATCGACCGCACCCGGCTCGACCACGACGGTCGGAGATGCCCGGGCTCGTGCCCAGGCCCCGACCGATTCGCCTGGTTCGGCGGGACTCAGCCGAACCAGGGCCCGCACTGTCGAGCCGGCCGGCAGGTTGGCCCACGACTCGAGTTGCGTACCGCCGGCCGAGATGCGGACGGAGGCGCCGGTGATCCAAGCGTCACCGCGACCTTCGGCATCCACCAGAGCAGCAGTCGCGATCCACAGCGGACCACCGACTCCGCCGTCCGTGATCTGGCCGCCGGAGACCCGCGCGGTGATAGTGACCACCGCGTTGTCGGCCGCCCAGGTGGGGATGGGACCCACGCTCGCCAGCCACACGCGTGCCCACGCCGTTCCCACCACTACCAGCATGGTCACGGCGATGGCGATGCGAAGCCAGTGCCGCGACCGCCAGGCCAGCAGACCGAGTGCCAGAGCCAGCAGCCCGCACCCGACGGCCCACCAGTTCACCCCCGAGGTCGCCGCCCACGCCCCTGCCCACGACGCCATCGCGAGAAACGGGCCTCGCCAGTCGATCGGCGCGGCGTCCACGGAAGGCGCGACTGGCGTGGGTCCGCGACTCATGGGCAGGCCCGAGGGTGGCTGTGGGACGGCTGGGTGGTCTCGACAAGCCCGACCAGCCGAGAACCGGGTTGGCGAACCAGCCGAATCCCAGCTTGGCCGACCAGCCGAGACCCTGGCGGGCGGGCCAACGTCAACTCACACGCGCACATGGGGTTCGATCTCCGCGTAGATCTTGGGGCCGATTCCGTCCACCTCTTGAAGCTCGCCTACGGATGAGAACCTGCCGTGGGCGTCCCGCCAATCCAGGATCTTCTTGGCCGTCACCGGGCCGACCCCAGGCAACGTGTCCAACTGCGCGAGGGTGGCCGTGTTCAGCGAGATCGTGCCAGAACCCGACGAGCCAGCCGAGCCCGAGCTTCCCCCTGCTCCGCGCACCTCGCCGCCGGGGTCGGCGTCGGTGCCGATCACCAACTGGTCACCGTCAGCCACCAACGCCGCAAGGTTGAGTTCGCCCGGGTCGGCCGAAGCGGACAATCCGCCCGCAGCTTCGATGGCGTCCGCGACCCGGCTGCCCGTCGGCAAGTCCACCAGACCTGGCTTGCGGACCGCCCCGAGCACGTGCACCAGCAGTCTCGGCTCGGGTGTGGGCGTCGGCGTCGGACTCGCCACCACCGACGGCACCGCGGCGACCGCCACCGGGGTGGAGCGGGCTTGCAGCATGGTGTAAGCGGTCCAGGCACAGCCCACCAGCAGGATGACCACCACAGCGGCCAGGTGCTCGCGCCCGAAGTCGAGCAATCGAGTGCGCAGCTGGGTGATGCCGTTGTGGCCCGGCGGGTTTGCGGCTCGGCGCGGCGGCGGTGGGTCGGCAGCCCCCTGGTTCGAACCGGTTGCGGGCCGGCCCAAACCGGGCGACGGCAGGTGGAAGCTGCCTGGATCCTGCGGTGAGGCGCGTGGCGGACCGGCCGTGGAAGTATCGACCGGCGCCCACCCTTCCGTGCCGGACGGCTGCAGGCGACGCGGCTCGACCTCCGCCAGCAGCGCTTCCAGCCGCGCGCGCACCACCTCGCTCATCATGGGCTCTGGCGCAACCTTCACACCTGCACTATCGACAGCTTCCACCGAATCCGGTCAGGCGAATCTGCCGGCTGTGGAAAACCTCCCCCGGAATCTCAGCTATCCACAGCCTGACTTCGATCGGAGCCATGCGCCGGGTTACCCTTGGTGCGCTCAACCCCGATCGCATCACAGGAAATTCAAATGGCTATAGATATCGACCTCAATGAGAAGAAGACCGAAGGCGGCGGCTGCGGCTGCGGTTGCGGCACCCGGGCCGGCGTCCCGGAACTACAGGCCGCCGCGTTGCCGAAGGTGATCCGCCACGGCGCAATCATCGGCGGGCTGACCAGCATGAAGTCCGGCGAGGCGCTCGTGCTCGTGGTAAGCCACGACCCGCTGCCGCTGCTCAGCCAGCTCAACCGAGTCGCTCCGGACGCCTTCGACCTGGAGTACCTCGAGCGCGGCCCCGAGGCCTACCGGCTGCAGTTCACCAAGCGCTGAGGCGCTCCGCCCAGGCTCAGGGAACCTCGACAGGTTCGACCAAACGCGACACGCCCGCCGACCCAGGGGTCGGCGGGCGTTCGCTTACGTCACACCCTTAGCCCGGGACGATGCTGACCAGCTTCGGGGCGCGCACGATCACCTGGCGCACCTCGCGTCCGGCCAGCGCGCGCTGCACTCCATCGTCCGCCAGCGCCACCGCGGTCAGGTCGTCGGCGGAGATGCCGGGCGAAACGTCCAGCTTGGCCCGCACCTTGCCCTGAACCTGCACCACACACGTGACCGACTCGGTGACCAGCAGCGCGGGATCGGCCACCGGCCAGTTCGCGTTGGCCACGGACGGTGCGCCGCCAAGCAGTTCCCACATCTCCTCGGCGACGTACGGCGCAACGGTGCTCAGAGTGACCGCCACCGTCTCCACGGCCTCCCGAACTGCCGCGTCCGCACCACCGACACCCGAGTCGATCGCCTTGCGGGTCGCGTTCACCAACTCCATGATTCGCGCGACCGCCACGTTGAACCGGTGGCTCTCGATCGATTCGGTGATCTCGGCGATCGCCTTGTGGGTCACCCGCCGCATCGCCAGGTCACCGGCGGCGAAGCCCGCACCGGGCGCGCTGGTCACGTCCGCGGCCAGCCGGTAGGCACGCTGCAGGAACTTCAGGGATGAACCCGGCGACATGTCCGCCCAGTCGATGTCGTCCTCGGGCGGACCGGCGAACACCACAGTGGTGCGGATCGCATCCACCCCGAAGCGATCGATCTGCTCACCGAGATCGACGCCGTTGCCTAGCGACTTGCTCATCGCCTTGCCCTGGTTGATCACCTGACCCTGGTTCATCAGCCGGCTGAACGGCTCGCTGAAGTCGACCAGGCCGAGATCCGCGAGCACCTTGGTGAAGAACCGCGAGTACAGCAGGTGCAGGATGGCGTGTTCCACACCACCGACGTACTGCGCGACCGGCATCCACTTGGCCACTTCGGCCACGTCGAACGGCCCTTCGGTGTAGTTCGGCGAGCAGTAGCGGAAGTAGTACCAGGACGAGTCGACGAACGTGTCCATCGTGTCGGTGTCACGCAAGGCCCCGCCACCGCACTTCGGGCAGGTCGTGTTCACCCAGTCGGTCGCGGACGCCAGCGGGCTGGTGCCCTTCGGCTGCAGGGCGGCGCCCCGCAGGTCGGGCAGCGTCACCGGCAACTGGTCGTCGGGGACGGGCACCTCGCCGCACTCGGGGCAGTGCACGATCGGGATCGGGCAGCCCCAGAAGCGCTGCCGACTGAGCAGCCAGTCGCGCAGTCGGAAGGTGACCGCGGCTTCGCCGGTGCCAGCCTCGGTCAGCACCTCGTTGGTCTTGGCGACCGCCTCCTTCACGCTGGTCATACCGGTCAGCGGGCCGGCGTTCACGTAGGTGCCGTCGCCCTTGGTGGCGATGCCAGACTCGGCAGGGTGCGGATCGCCACTGTCCAGCACGATCCGAACCGGCAGGTCGAATGCGCGGGCGAAGTCGAGGTCACGCTGGTCGTGACCGGGCATGCCCATCACCGCGCCGGTGCCGTACTCGGCCAGCACGTAGTCGGCCGCGTAGACCGGCAGCCGCTCCCCGTTGATCGGGTTGATCGCGTGGACGCCGAGGAAAACCCCGGTCTTCGGACGCTCGGACGACTGCCGCTCGATCTCAGTGGCCCGCTTGGTCTGCTCCAGATAGGCCTCGAACTCGGCCCGGGCCGTGGGCGCGCAGATCTCGTCCGCGATCGCAGCCTCGGGCGCGACCACGAAGAAGGTGGCGCCGTAGAGGGTGTCCGGACGCGTGGTGAAGACCCGGACCGGCGCCTCGCGGCCCTCAATCCGAAAGTCGACCCAGGCGCCCTCGGAACGGCCGATCCAGTTACGCTGCATCGCAAGCACGCGGTCGGGCCACTTGCCTTCGATCTGCTCCATGTCGTCCAGCAGTCGCTGGGCGTAATCGGTGATCTTGAAGTACCACTGGGTGAGCTTGCGCTTGGTCACCACCGCGCTGCAGCGCTCGCACAGCCCCTGCACGACCTGCTCGTTGGCCAGCACCGTCTGGTCGTTGGGGCACCAGTTGACGTAGGAGTCCTTGCGGTAGGCCAGGCCGCGCTCGAAGAAGCGCAGGAACAGCCACTGGGTCCAGCGGTAGTACTCCGGGTCGGAGGTGTGCAGCCGCCGCGACCAGTCCAGGCTGAGCCCGTACCGCTTGAAGGAGCGCGCCTGGGTGTCGATGTTGGCGTAGGTCCAATCGGCCGGGTGCGCGTCGCGGGCGATCGCGGCATTCTCGGCCGGCAGGCCGAAGGAGTCCCAGCCGATCGGGTGCATTACGTCGTAACCGGCCAGGCGCCAGTAGCGGGACACGATGTCACCCATGACGAATGCTTCCGCGTGACCCATGTGGAGGTCGCCGGACGGGTACGGGAACATGTCGAGCATGTAGCGACGTTCCTTCGTGCCATCGTCGGCTGGGCTGAACGTACCGTCGGCTTCCCAGAACCGCTGCCACTTCTCCTGCGCTGCGGCCGCGTCGTAGCCGATCCGTTCCTCGGTCACTTCGTCTCCTTCGTGTGGTGTGCGCACCCGGACAAGAAAAAACCCCCGCGGGCCGTCAGGCTCGCCAGGGGCCGCCGCGGCTGCCGAAAGCAGTCGCGGCTAGAAAAGCAGGGTGTACGTCTGCACGATCGCCAATCCTAACGGATCTGGCGGACGCTGTTCGCCCGCCCAGTCCCAGCGTCACCGGAGCGGCTTCGCCAGGCTCAGCCAGCATTCGCGGGGGCAGGTTCCAGACGTTGTCGCAGACGGCGGCAGAACCGAGAGCCCACTGACCTAATTCACCGCACACCTTGAACGGGTCACCATCCGAGCACTTTAGGACAGCCTCACCTTGCTTGCGACTAGGGCAAATGCCGACAACACTGGAGTTGTGACCATCACCATTCCGGCACTCGAGGCGAGCGAGCAGTCCCTGTCCGCCCGACTCAACTGGCTGCGTGCGGGCGTGCTGGGTGCCAACGACGGGATCGTATCCACCGCCGGCCTGGTTTTCGGGGTCGCCGGCGCCACTGCTGACTCACTCGCCCTACTCATCGCCGGACTGGCCGGACTGGTGGCTGGTGCGCTGTCGATGGCCGGCGGCGAGTACGTCTCGGTGAGCAGTCAGAAGGACACCGAGACCGCAGCCTTGGCCGCTCAATCACAGCGGCTCAGCGACGATCCCGAAGGCGAACTCCAGCGACTCGCCGATCACTACGCCGGCAGCGGACTGTCCTCCGGCCTGGCCCGGCAGGTGGCCGAGGAGCTCACCAGCCACGCGGCACTCGACGCCCACGCCCGGGTCTTCCTGCACCTCGACGCGAACGAGCGCGTCTCTCCATGGTCAGCAGCCCGCGCGTCCATGATCGCGTTCACGATCGGAGCGCTGATCCCCCTGCTGGCCATCGTGTTGACTCCGCAAACGCTGCGGCTACCCCTAACCGTGGTGGCGGTGCTCGCGGCACTCACCCTCACCGGCGTCGTGAGCGCACGACTCGGCGGCGCGCGTGTGTGGCGAGCGATAGTGCGCAATGTCTTGGTCGGCAGCCTGGCCATGGGACTCACCTACCTGGTCGGCTCTCTGGTAGGGCAGCTTCTCTGACCCGGTCGGCCAGCTCGTCCGACCACTCCGCCAGCCACGCCAGCACCGGACGGCGAAGCTCCGGCCAGGCGCCCGGCGGCACCATCTCGTGATTCAGCTTGTCGATGACCGCCGCCAACGGCAGGCCGGGATCGATTCGATCGAGGCGTTCCAGGCAGACCATCTGCAGGGCACCGTCACCGGTCTGCCAGGCAGCCATGGCCAACAGCCCCAAGGGCACCGCCTGGTAACCGAGCAGGCAATGCCGCACCACACCCGTCCACAGCTCCAGTTGCTCGGACGCCCGCTCGCGGCTCAGGGCCCGCAGCGCGATCAGCATGCCGGCCGGTTCGTCCACCAGCAGCGCCAGCCGTGCCTGCGCGAACAGATCGGGTTCCGGCTCGCGCAACAGGCGGCGCAGCAAGCGGGCACGAGCCGAGGCCGAGGCACGGTCGAGCGCAGCCGCTGCCCGCTCGAACATCCCGAGCAGATGGTCGATCTCCGCGTCGGGTGGACCGGCGATGCCCTCGGCCAGCGCCGCCCGCGACGCCCGAGCCGGCAGCCCAAGCACCGCGGCCTGCGCCGCCGCGGCCGTCACGGTGCCGTTGAGCGCGCCGCTTGGCCCGTCCGGATGGTCTGCGCGCCAGACCGTATCGGAGACCTGCAGGAGCCGGCCGACCCGAGTGGCCCCGACCAGGCCGGAGCACGCGCCGAGCACCTCCCAGGCGCACGAGTCGTCGGCGGAGTAGGCGAAGAACCAGCCAACCGCGCGTGGGAATCGATCGAACAATCGGCCGATCAGGTCATCCAGCGCCCCTGGCTCGGCCACGGCGGCAAGATCCACTCTCGCGGTGACCTCCACCTGGCCGGACTCGATCACCACGACCACCAGTGACTCGGCTGGATGGAAGCCGATCAGGAACGGCACCAGGCCGACCAGGTCGTCGATGTTGCGTACGGCCAACCGGGCCGGCGGTTCCGAGACGTTCACACCAGAGCATTGTCGGCAGGTCGGGCTGATTTCCGTCACCCATCCACAGGCGATGCCGGCCGATCGACGATATCCACAGGCGAGCGGTCGTTACCTGGTGAAGTCCGGCGGGTAGCGTAGATGCCGATGACATCCGAACCCAACCGCGATCCCGCGTCCCAGCAGCCGCCCGCGTCCGCGCCGCACCCGTCCGCGCCACCGGCGGGCTGGGCACCCACACCGCTCTCCGGTGTCACGCGGCCCGCAGTCCCGCGACCAGCCGCCGGCGGCGGACCGTCCGCTCCCCTTGGCGGGTCGAACCTGCCGTCCACCAGGATCGACGAGTTCGCCGCACCACGTTCCTGGTGGCCACTGGTCGTCGGCGTAGTCGCGGTCCTCGCGGCCGCCCTGATCTGGGCCAGCACCACCTTGCGGCCAGCGCTGCCCTCGGCGACCAAACCGTCCCCGACTCCCGCCCCCACAGCGACCGCGCCCGGACGCCCCTTCGTCAGCCCGAACGAGCGATATTCGGGTCGCTGGGAGATCCTGCAGTCCGAGTGGACCGACAGCGGGGTGGAGGTGCAGATTCGCATCTCGGTGGACAAGGGCCCGCTCAGCTACTCCTTCGTGGCTTTCGAGAACAACAGCGTCACCGCCAGCGATCCGCTGCCCGCCGCCCATTCGCCGCGCTTCTCCGGCTACCCGATCGAAACCGGCGACACCGAGACCGGCTGGTTGCTCTTCCCGCTGGAGCGCGGGCAGGCCACCGTGATCCTTGCCAATGCCGCGGGCAGCCAGATGTCGGCCCTGCCCATCCCCGGTTGAGCCGCTGCCAGCCGCCAAGCCGGGCTAAGCCCGGATCCACCGATGGCCGTCGTCGCGAGCGGCACCAGACGGGTGGCCTGGCTGGCCGAACCACGCGATGGCATACCGGGCGCATGTTGAGCGTGGTCAGCGACGCCAGGGTGCCCGGGGGTCGCGCAGCAGACGGAAATCGGTGGATCCGGGCTAAGGTGTGCGGGTGACGGCGCCACTATCGATCGGCATCTTCACCGACGACTTCTATCCCGAATCGGGTGGTGTCTCGCGGTCGATCCAACTGCAGTTGCAGCAGTTGAGCCAGGCCGGACACGGGGTCACTCTGTTCGCCCCCAACTTCCAGTTCACTGCGCCGTCCGAGTGCGCCTGGGAGGGCCTGCCGTACTGGCGGCTGCCCGGCACGCCGAGCTATCTATGCTCGCTGCAGACCGGACGTCGGCTGGCTCGCCGGATCGCCGCGGACCACCGGCTGGACGTGGTGCATTCGCAGAACGAGCGCGGCTCGGTGTTCCTGGCCGCCCAAGTGGCCCGGGCCGCAAACGTGCCGCAGGTGCACACCTTTCATTCCAACTACGTGGGTACCCACCGCACCACGCCGCTGGTCTCTGGCCTGAACTCGTTCACCTATCTGGACTGGTCGGGACGCTGGCTGCGCCGCACCGCCGGTCGCGGTAACGACGTCACGATCAGATCCTCGAGCGATCCGGACGCCGGCAGCGACTCGCGGTTCGCCAACCGCGACTGGCGAAGCCTCGCTCGACTCGCGTCCGCCGTGGACGCTTTCACCTCACCGGCCGCCTACCTTGTCGAAGCGGTGGTGGACGCCTCAGGTGGCGAGTTGGACGGACGCGGTCACGTCGTAGCCAGCGGCGTGGCGGACGCCTTCGTCCACGCCGAGCGCAAGCTGCCCAGAGGCGGACGCGTCCGCTTCCTTAGTTGTGGCCGTCTCGGCCCGGAGAAGCGGGTGGACGTGATCCTCGATGCGTTCGAACGGCTCGGCCGCGACGACGCCGAGCTGCATATCGTCGGCACCGGATCAGCCGAGGGTGCCCTGCGCCAGCAGGCCTCGCGGATCCGGCACGGGACCGTCCGCTTCCTTGGGCACTTCGACGATGCCGCGCTGATCGCCCAGGAGATCGCGGACGCGGACGTGTTCGTGCTCGCGTCCTACCGATTCGACACCCAGGGCATGGTGCTGGCCGAGGCCGCCGCCGCGGGCACGCCCATCCTCTACTGCGACGATCGGCTGAGCGTTGGGGTGTCAGGCGAGAACGCGCTGCTCACCGGCCCGAGCGCGGCGGAACTGGCCGCTGGCATGGCCGAACTGGCGGACGCACCGGAGCGGCTGGTCGCCATGTCGAAGGCGTCGAAGAGACTCGGCGCGACGCTCACGGCCGAGGCCATGGCCGAGCGCTACCTCGCGGTCTACCGCCAGGTGATCTCGGGCTGAGCTGCCCCGAGAGCTGCGGGCCGGGCTCAGGCTGGATCGGGCTGAGTCGCCGGCTGCGTGGCCGGGCGGGCCACCTGCGCGTCCGGGTGGTACTTCGAGAGCACCACGACGCCGGCGACCGCCACTGCGCCGCTGATCACCATGCCGACCGCGTCCCAGCCGCCCAGCAGGACGCCCTCGCCGAGCACTGCCAAGCCGAAGGTGACGGCAACGATCGGGTCGGTGGTGGTCATCGAACCAACCACGATCTCGGCCGGACCGTTGGCGTAGCCCTGCTGCACCATCCAGCCGCCAACCAGGTAGCAGACCAGCAGGAACGCCACGGCGGTCCAGAACAGCGGACGCGCGGTGAAGTTGCCCATCCGCACCAGTTCGGCGATGGTCTTGATCAGCGCCGAGGAGAGCCCGTAGAAGAACGAGCCGCCCGAGGCCCACATCAGGCAGCGGCGCGACGGCGAGCCGAAGCGCCCCAGCCAGCCCAGAACGCCGCCGGCTGCGAACACGATCAGGCAGGACACGATGATCCGTGCCGGTGGCAGTTCAGTATCCGGCGCTGCCGTGCTGGCCGAGAACAGGGTGAACACGACGATCCCGAGGATGGTGAGTGCGACCGCCCCCCAGATCACCTTCGTCGGCCGGAAGTGGTGAATCTTCGCCGCCAGCAGCACCGCCCAGGGCACCGCGAGGATGCCGACCGGCTGGACGACCGTGACTGGCGCGAGCATCAGTCCCACGATGTGCAGGCTG
The DNA here is from genome assembly GCA_029778515.1 of Actinomycetes bacterium. Next base: position 1,000 of record JAKOQD010000061.1, on the reverse strand, counting down.
GCGCCAAGGCCGACGGTAAGCAGGCCGAGCAGCCACCGCCGGTTCGTCAGCAGCGCGAGCACCTGGCGCAGGCCCATCGACCGGTTCTCGGACTCCTTGTCCACCGTCCGGCTGACCGCGAGGTGCTGGATGGTGGAGCCGCCGGCGAACAGGAAGGACGCAAACACCACGATCAGAATGGCCAGCGGAATGTTCTGCTCGAACAACCAGGCGGGCGCGGCCAGCGGAATTGACGCGGTCATGGGGTCCTTGTCTGCTCAAAGGCGGCCAGCCTATCCCAGCCGTCCCGACCCAGTTGGCTGCCCACCGCTCAACCAGCTTCGGAGAATCGGACGGCGGCCCGCAGCTGGGCGGCGAGATTGGCGCCGACCCCCATGGGCCAGCGGTGGTTCACGTAGTCAGCCGCTTCGTCCACCGACAGCTGCCGGGTGGAGTTGCCGGTACGCAGCCAGAACTCCGGTGACGCGGCTTTGCCCGCACGCAGGTACACCGGCCGCGGGGACGGGGTCGCCGTCACCCGGCACACCAGCGCGGGAACGCCGGCAGCGTCGGGGAGTTCGGCGAACTCGACGCCGACCTGGGCTGCGGCGTTCTGGCCCATCGACGAGGTGATCAGGTCGCGCAACCAGAGCTCGAACCGGTCGGCGTCCGCGCTTTTCAGGGTGCCGAAGTCGGGCGCCAGGCCGAGCGGCACACCCGCATCGTCCACGCCGATCAGCAGCGTGCCGCCGTCCGCGTTCAGGAAGGCGCAGATCGTCTTGGCAACCACCTGCTCCATGCGCTCGTCCTTGGCTCCGGTGCGCAGGTTCACCCGGGCCGTCGACTTGAACTCGACCCGATCCGACTCACCTGCGTGCAGCAGCTCGGCTGTGGTGGCCCGCTGCGGGTGCTGGAAGTGGGCGGCCACCGCGGCGTAGCCGGCGATGCCGAGCACGGAGCTGCCGAGCGCCAGCGCTAGCGTCAGCGGGCTCCACAGCAACACCTGAGGGCTGATCCAGCC
>JAKOQD010000060.1 GCA_029778515.1 Actinomycetes bacterium | reverse complement strand
TGATGACTCCCTATCTTGCGACGCTGCTGGCCGTGGCCGGCTTGGTCGGGAAGGTGCGGGCGCCGGCGGCTGACGGCATCCCGTACCGGAAGTCATGACGGACTGGGAGGCGCTACGCGCCGAAGCGCGGCGTTCACTGGACCACTGTTACGTGCCCTACTCGAAGTTCCCGGTCGGGGCGGCGGCGCTGGTCGACGACGGCCGCATCGTCTCCGGCTGCAACGTCGAGAACGCCTCCTACGGCCTGACCTTGTGCGCCGAGTGCACGCTGGTCGGGGCGCTGCGGATGACCGGCGGTGGGCGGCTGGTGGCGTTCAGCTGCGTGGACGGTGAGGGCAATCTGCTCATGCCGTGTGGCCGCTGCCGGCAGCTGCTGTACGAGTTCGGCGGGCCGGAGCTGCAGATCGACCACCCGGACGGCATCACCACGCTGGATGCCCTGCTGCCCAGTGCGTTCGGGCCGGCTGACCTCGACCGCTGAATTGTCGCGCTGTCGTCGTTACCTTCGGCGTGTCGCGACCACTTCGCGACAGAACCCTGCTGGCCCGGACAGCAGCGTCTGAGAGGATCGAGGTATGCACCTCGAGGAGATCCGCGCGCTGCCCAAGGTTCTGCTGCACGACCATCTCGACGGTGGGTTGCGGCCGCAGACCGTGATCGATTTGGCGGCCGAGATCGGCTACGCATTACCGACCCGTGACGCCGAGGAACTCGGGCACTGGTTCGTGGATGCCGCCGACAGCGGATCGCTCGTGCGTTACCTCGAGACGTTCGAGCACACCGTGTCGGTAATGCAGACCGAGGAAGCGATCCGGCGGGTGGCGGCCGAATGCGCTGAGGACCTGGCTGACGATGGCGTGGTGTACGCGGAGGTCCGTTTCGCTCCCGAGCTGCTCACCGCGGGCGGTCTGACGATGGCCCAAGCGGTGGAAGCCGCGCTGGAAGGCTTCGACAACGACCGGATCACCGTCAACACGCTGCTGTGCGCCATGCGGCAGTCCAACCGCGGCGACGAGGTCGCCGACCTAGTGGTGGCGTTGCGCGAGGACGGCGTCGTGGGTATGGACATCGCGGGGCCTGAGGATGGCTTCCCGGCGTCGCTGTTCACTGATCCGTTCGCGAAACTGCGTGCGAACATGTGCCGCTACACGATCCACGCCGGGGAAGCCGCGGGTGTGTCCAGCATTGCCGACGCGCTGGCCACATGTGCCCCGGAACGGCTCGGTCATGGTGTGCGGATCATCGAGGACATCGTGCTCGATGACGACGAGGCCGACCTGGGCTGGGTTGCGCAGTACGTGCTGGACCGGCAGATCCCGCTGGAGGTGTGCCCGAGCTCGAACCTGCAGACCGGGATCGCGGCGTCCATCGCCGAGCACCCGATCAGCGTGCTCAACGACCTGCAGTTCGCCGTCACGATCAACACCGACAACCGGCTGATGAGCGGCACGACCTTGAGCAATGAGATGTACCTGTTGGCGACCGAAGCCGGCTGGGAGATCGACGACCTGTACGAGGCCACGCTGGCCGCCGTCGCCGGTGCCTTCGCGCCGCTGGACGACAAGGAACGGCTGGTGCAGGACGAGATCGGTCCGGCCTGGGCAGTCTGAATTGACCGAGGCGTTCTACCAGCGACTCGACGCGACCCGCGTCCGCTCGACCCCGCATACCAACGGACCCTGGCAGGAAGGCCTGCAGCACGCCGGACCGCCAGCGGCGCTGTTGCTGCGGGCGGTCCGGGAACTGCCTGGGCTGCCGGCTCGGTTGAGTTACGACATCTTCGCGCCGGTTCCCGTCGCCGCTCTCCTGGTCACTTCGGAAATCCTGCGGCCGGGGCGCAAGGTCGCGCTCGTTCAGGCGAGTCTGGCTGCGGCCGACGCCCCCGAACGGCCGCTGATGCGACTCACGGCCTGGCTGCTGCGCCAGGCCAAGGACGTTGTCGCCGCGACGCCGGTTGCGCAGGCGCCGGCTGCGACGGGCAGCCCGATGGCGCGCGCGGCTGGGTGGCACGCCGGGTACTTGGATGCCATTGCGTGGTCCTGGGTCGACGGTGCGTTCGAGCAGCCCGGACCCGCGACAGTCTGGACCCAATTGCTGGTGGATCTGGTCGAGGGCGAACCCACCGACCCGCTGGACCACCTGGCCATCGTTGCGGACTCGGCCAGCGGAATCTCAGCGGTGGCCAGCCCGCGGGACCTGCTGTTCGTCAACACCGACCTCACGCTGCATCTGACCCGGATGCCGACGGGAGAGGCGATCTGGCTGCGGGCGCAGAGCGCGCTGGATCCCGCTGGCGTCGGCCGGGCCAAGGGTGAACTCGGGGATGGGGATGGGCTGGTAGCGACCAGCGCTCAAGGCTTGTTCGTGGACAAACGTGTGGATGTGGGCCAGATGTGACCCCGATCCACGCGTCTGTGCGAGCGGCCTCCACAAACGCGTGAAAGAGGGCCGGATGTGGCCCCGATCCACCGTTCTGTCCGCCGAGTAGCCTGGACGCATGCGGTCCC
>JAKOQD010000344.1 GCA_029778515.1 Actinomycetes bacterium | reverse complement strand
TCTCGTGGAGGAGTTCCACGTCGCGCGGCCCCCCGACGAGACCCTGCCCGAGGACTTCAACGTGGCCCCCAGCAAGCAGGTCTACATGGTCGTGGACCGGGAGACCGACGACGGGGTACAACGGCAACTGCGCACCGCCAAGTGGGGACTGGTGCCGAGCTGGGCGAAGGATCCGAAGATCGGCAATCGGATGATCAACGCGCGGATCGAAACCGCTGCGCAGAAGCCGTCCTTTCGCCGGGCCTGGTCGAAGCGGCGCTGCCTGCTGCCCGCCGACGGCTACTACGAGTGGTACGCCGGGGAGGGGCCCAAGCAGCCGTTCTTCATCCACCGTACGGACGGCCGATCGCTGGCTATGGCGGGGCTGTTCGAGTTCTGGAAGGACGGCGAGGACTGGCTGGTCTCCACGTGTGTGCTGACGACCGACGCCACCGATGACCTTGGCCGCATCCACGACCGGATGCCGCTGCTGGTTCCGGAGGGCAACTGGCAGGCCTGGCTGGACCCAGACGCCGCACCCAGCGCGGAACTGACCGTCCCGGCGATGCAGGCCGGACTCGAGGCCTATCCGGTGAGCACCGAGGTGAACAACGTCCGGCACAACGGAGCGCACCTGCTCGATCCGTTGCCTGCCTCATGAAAGGCCGTTTCCAACACTTCCCAGCCGACCAGCCGCACGCCACGCTGGTGCTTGGACACGGCGCGGGCGGGTCCACCCGGATCGCCCCCGACCTGCAGGCGCTCGCCGACGCGCTGCCCGGCGCCGGCATCAGTGTGGTGCTGCATGACCAGCCGTGGCGGGTGGCGGGCAAGAAGGTGGCCCCGGCGCCGCCGACCCTCGACGCGGGCTGGATCGAGGACCTGCGGCAGCTTCCTGGGCCGGTGATCGTGGGAGGTCGTTCCGCGGGCGCCCGGGTCGCCTGCCGCACGGCGGCCGTCACCGGCGCGATCGCTGTGGTCGCTCTCGCCTTCCCGCTGCACCCGCCGGGTCGCCCGGAGAAATCCCGCGCCGAGGAGTTGGCCGTCGACGTGCCGCTGCGGATCGTGCAGGGCATGCGCGACCCGTTCGGCCGACCTGAGGAGTTCCCGGAAGGCCTCGACATCGTGGCGGTGGCGGGGGACCACAGTCTGCGGCAGGGGCTACCGCAGGTGGTCGACGCGGTCCGGGA
>JAKOQD010000343.1 GCA_029778515.1 Actinomycetes bacterium | reverse complement strand
GCGGCGCTCGGCCGATTGCCCGGGAGCCGGCAGCAGGCCGGGAGTGATCCCGGCGAACACCTCGTCGCGGCTCTCCCTGCGCGCCCAGATCATCCCCGCGACGCCCAGCGCGAGCAGCACCACACCGATGAAGAGTTCCATCCGCCTCCGTCCGTTGTGGACATTCTGCCGGTTTGGGGAAGGCGGCAGCCCAACGTGGCGCGTTGCGGGTCCTGAGGAACACGAGTGAGCTTGCGAACTCGTGTGTCACGAAGGGCGTTCCTCACAACGCTCCTCAGGGACCGGTTGCGAGGAGCTCAGATGTCGGCCAAGGCCTCCGTCGGGGACGCCTTCGCGGCTCGCCGCCCGGGCAGCACGGACGCCAGCGCGGCGGCCAACACCGCAAGGGCCAACATGCCCAGCGTCTGCGGCACGTTCACTGCGAACCGCACTTCCTGGACGCGCATCGTGCGGCCCAGCGACGAAATGCCCAGCCAGCCGAAGAAAGTGCCCGAGACCAGCCCCACCAGCACCCCGACCAGGGTCACCTGCATCGCCTCCACCGTGAGCATCAGGCGGAGCGACCGCGCCTGCAACCCCAGCGCCCGCAGCAACGCCGACTCCCGGGTCCGTTCGAGCACCGACAGCCCCAGCGTGTTGCTGACGCCGATCAGCGCGATCAGCACCGCCACTCCCAGCAGCGCGGTGGTGATCGCCAGCAGCAGGTCGAGCACCTGCTCCACCTGGGCCGCCTCGACCACCGAGCCACCGACCTGGGCCGAGTCGCCGGCCAACTCGTGCACCTGCAGCAGCGCGTCCACAGCCGCTGACCGTTCCGGCACCGACAGCCACATCACCGCGCCCGCGATCGGTGTTCCCAGCTCAGCTAGGGTGCCCGCCGACACCAACGCACTGTCGTAGTCGGCCAGCTTGGACGCCACCACGCGCAGCTCGCGCTCCCCCTTCGGACCCTTGACCCGCACCACGTCAGCCAGGTACTCAGCCTGGTTGGCGCCGACCAGGATCTCGTCGTCGCCCACACCGTCAGGCACGCCGGTGAGACCGGCGATCGCCGGGTCGTAGCCCAGCACGGTCACCTCCTGGGCCGATTCCTGGTCGGTCAGCAGTGCGGTCACGGCCGCCAGCGCCAGCGAGTCCGTCACCCCCGGAGCCATCGCCAGAGCCGTGCGCTTGGCTTCGGGGATGGCAGCCGCACCGCCGTCCGCGTCCTGCCAGGTCACCGCGATGTCCACCGGTTTGGTGCGGTTGATCTCGGCGAGCATCGTCTCGCGGGCGCTCGCCGTGCCGACCTGGAGCGTGACGATCAGCCCGACCGCCAGCATCAGCGCGGTCGCGGTCGCGGTGGCTCGGCGCGGGTTCCGCTCCGAGTTCTTCGCCGCCAGGGACGCGACCGTCCCCCACCGGCCCACCAGCGTGCCGGTCGAGCGCAGCAGGCCGGGCACGAACAGCGGCGCCCCGAACAGCACGCCGAGCGCGATCAGTGCACCGGCCGCGATCGCTTCGAGGAAGGCGTTCTCACGTCCGGCAAGGGCGAGCGCGACCAGCGCCGCACCGCCGGCCAGCAATAGTCCGCAGATCAGCCCGCGCACGATGGACGCGCGCCGCTGCTCCTCGCCGGTGAGGGCCGGCTGCAGCGCCTCCAAGGGGTGCACCCGCGTGCCCCGGATGATCGGCAGCCACGCCGCTGCGGTGGTGGACGCGACGCCGGCCCCGAACGCGAGCCACAACTCCGCGGACGGGAACTCCAGGCCCCAGAACAGCGAGCCGGTGTAGGCGGCGGCGAGCGCGGCCAAGCCGATGCCTGCTGCCACCCCCACCAGGGAGCCGAGCACGCCCAGGATCACCGCTTCGGCGAGGAACCGCCGCCGCACCTGGGCGCCGCTCGCGCCGACCGCACGCAGCAGGCCGATCTGTCGGCGCCGCTGCGCGAGGGTGATCGCGAAGGTGTTCGCCACCGTGATCATCCCAACCACCAGCGCCACCACGGCGAACGTCCACAACAGGTACTTGAATACCTCCACGCCTCGGGTGCTCTGCTTGAGGGCCTCGGCCCGGACGTCGGCCGCAGGGCGCACCACGACCGTGGGCCCGTACTCCTCCAGCTTGCTCCCCAGCACCTGGGCGAGCGCGGCCAGGTCGGCGCCCGGCTGAGCCCGCACCGCCCACTGCCCCGGCACCGCGTCGGTAACCAAGCCGTTGCGGACGAAGCGATCAGCCGCTGCGTAGCCGGTGCGGACGAACGCCGATCCGGGCTCATCGGTGACTCCCACCACGGTCACCCGCTCGTCGCCGGCTGCGGTGACGACCGCGCCGACGGTCACCCCCAGTGCGGACGCGCCGCCCCGGCTGAGCGCGATCTCGTCCGCAGCCTCGGGCCAGCGTCCGGCGGTCAG
>JAKOQD010000342.1 GCA_029778515.1 Actinomycetes bacterium | reverse complement strand
TTCAGCGAACTGGTCAGCCGGGTGCTCACCTTCGACTATCTGGGTGCGCTGGTGGTGTCGCTGCTGTTTCCGCTGGTGCTGGCGCCCAAGCTCGGGCTGTCGCGCACCGGTTTCCTGTTCGGCATGGCCAACGCGGCGGTGGCGCTGTGGACGCTGTGGCACTACCGCGCCGACATCCCCAGGCTGCGTTCGCGCTTCACCCGCGGCGTGCTGGCGATGAGCTTTCTCGCCGCCGGGCTGATCGGCTCCGAGCACCTGACCCGCTGGGCCGAGCGCGGCCTGTTCGGCGACGAGCCGATCTTCGCCACCACCACGCCCTACCAGCGCCTCGTCGTCACCCGCTGGAAGGACGACACGCGCCTTTACATCAACGGCAACCTGCAGTTCTCCAGCCGCGACGAACACCGCTACCACGAGGCGCTGGTGCATCCGGCGCTGCAGACCATGCCGTGGGCACAATCGGTGCTGGTGCTCGGCGGCGGCGACGGGCTCGCGCTGCGCGAAATCCTGCGCCACCCCAATGTGCGGCGCGTCACCCTGGTGGACCTCGACCCGGCGATGACCGAACTGTTCTCCCGCAACCCCTACCTCGTCGGCCTCAACGGTGGATCGCTCCTCGATCCGCGGGTCACGGTGGTCAATGCCGACGCCGGCCAGTGGCTCGACACCCACGCCGAGGTGTTCGACCTGATCGTCGCCGACTTCCCCGACCCGTCCAACTTCGGTCTCGGCAAACTCTACTCGGTGCCGATCTACCGGCTGATGGCCCGGCACCTGTCGGACAACGGCGCCCTCGTGGTGCAATCCACCTCGCCGTGGTTCGCCCCCCGGAGCTACTGGTGCATCGACGCCACCCTGCGCGAAGCCGGCTTCCACACCCACCCCTACCACGCCTACGTGCCCTCCTTCGGCGAATGGGGTTTCAACCTCGCCACCCGCCGCCCCGGCTACACGCCGCCCACGCAATACAGCGTTCCCACCCGCTTCCTCGACGCCGAAACCACCCGCCTGATGTTCCAGTTCCCGCCCGACATGCAGCCCCTGCCGGTGGAGGCCAACCACCTCAACAGCCAGAGCCTGGTGCATTACTTCGAGCAGGACTGGGGCAACGTGGTGCGCTGATGGAGCGGCGCCGCTTTCTCCAAGCCGGGCTCGGCGCC
>JAKOQD010000341.1 GCA_029778515.1 Actinomycetes bacterium | reverse complement strand
TCGGTGGCCCCGTCCGCCATCGTCACGAACTGCTCGCCCATGTCGTTGAAGCCGATGTAGATCTGGTCGAGATACGACTCGGTGAGCATCTGGTTCAGCATCTTCGCGGCCTCAGCGGCCACCAGCTTGCCCAGCGTCGCGTCCGCCACCCCGGCGACCGGCGAAGTGTGCACTTGGATCGTCGCCTGCTTGGCCTGGTCCCCCTCGTTCTCGGCGAAGGACGTGGCCGCAGCCGAGAAGTTCTCCGGGATCACCACCATCGCGGCGAACTCACCGGTGGTCAGTCCAGCGCGGGCGTCGGCCTCGTCGGCGAGCACCCAGGTGAGGTTCTCCTGGCGATCGGAATCGACCAGGTTCGCGGTCAACTGGCGGCCCAGTGGGGTGTACTGGCCGTCCAGCTCGACCGGCTCGTCAAGATTCACCACCGCAGCCTGCACCGTGTGCAAGCGGCTGTCCGAGTTCACCCCTGCGAAGAGGAATCCGCCCGCGACCAGCAGTGGGACCAGGATCAGCCCCAACAGCGCGTACCACTTCGCCGGCGTGGAATTCACGAGTTCGGCCTTCATTTCGCTCCTTCCAGCGCGAGGTGGGAGGTCAGCTTCAGCACCCTGAACGGCACCGGCAGCTGCGCCTCAAGATCGGATCCCGGCATCACGCCGAGAACCCAAGTTGTCGGCTCTTCGGCCTTGGCGGACGCGGCCAGCGCGGCCAGCAGCGCGGCGTCCCGGGAGCTGGAGAGCTCGTCGGCACTGTCCACGCACACCAGGCCGCCGGCCTGCTTGGCGAGCACCTTCTTGAAGTCCGGGACGGTCGGCCCGAGCACCGGCGCCTGGCGGCGCAGCACCGGCGACTCCTCCGGAAGCACATACCCGAGCACCTTCAGCTTGCCTTCGGTGAGCTTCACCCGTCCGGCGATGGCCAGCAGCAGGGCGCGACGTTGGGCGTGCTCGCCCTCGATCACCAGCACCTCGCCGGGCTGGACGCTGAGCGCGAGGTCGGTGAACAGCGTCCGCCGATCGGTGCGGGCGGTCAGCCCCTCGCCGACGATCGCGGATGTGTCGTCGGGCGACGGCCACTGGGCCAGGTGCACCTGCCGGGTGAGCGCTTCGCCCTCGATGTCGAGCGCGGGCAACCGCCGGTCGAGCCACTTCGGCAGCCACCACGCGTGCCGTCCGAGCAGTTTCATCACCGCCGGCACCAGGGTCATGCGGACGACGAACGCGTCCAGCGCGACGCCCACGGCCAGGCCGAACGCGATCGGCTTGATCGCACCCTCGCCGGCGGGAACGAAGAACGCGAACACCGAGAACATGATCAGCGCCGCAGCCACGACCACCTTCGACGAGTGCACGAAGCCGTCCTCGACCGAGCGTTCGACGTTGCCATGGACGTATTCCTCACGCATCCGGGACACCAGGAACACCTCGTAGTCCATGGCCAGGCCGAACAGGATGCCCATCAGGATGATCGGCAGGAAGCTGATCACCGGACCGGCTTCCGGGAGGTTGATCAACTGCTTGAACCAGCCCTGGTTGAAGACCAGTGTGGTCGCGCCGAAGGCCGCCGCGACGCTCAGCAGGTAGCCCAGCGCGGCCTTGATCGGCACCCAGATCGACCGGAACACCAGGGCCAGCAGCACCAGCGACAAGCCGACCACGAAGACGCCGAACGGCACCAGGGCGGCACTCAGCCGGTTGGTGACGTCGATCTGGATCGCGGTGAAGCCGGTGATCTCGGTGTTCACGTCGTAGCGCTGCTGCCATTCGGCCTGCCGTTCCCGCAACTGCTCGACCAGCGCCGCGGTCGCCGGATCGTCCGGGCCGGTGGTCGGGATGATCTGGACCATGCCGGTGTCGACGTTCGCGTTCGGTGTGGCCGCGGCGACCATCTTCACGCCGGGCATGGCCTCGATTTCGGCCTTGAGCCCGTCCAGCACCTCAACCGGGTCATCAGACTCGACGATGCCGACGATCATGATCAGCGGACCGTTGAAACCGACCCCGAAGGTCTCGGTGATCGCGTCGTAGGTCTGGCGGTCCTGGGTGCCGGGCAGCGAGCGTCCGGACGTGGGCAGGGCCATCTGCAGATCCTTGGCCGGGTAAGCCAGCCCCCCGAACGCCACCAGGACCACTGCGATGGTGACCAGCGGCCACTTGGTGACCACGTTCACCCACCAGGTGGACGCGCTGAACTTGCGCTTGATTGGGGGTTCGGTCGCACCTGAGTTCAGGGGAACAGCCCCTGAGCCTGAAGGAACGACCCCTGAGCTTGACGAAGGGGGTTGGTCAAGCGCAGCCCCCGTTTCCGACGCTTCGCCCTGCACACCCCGACTCCCCCGAGTCTTGGATTTGGGACGCAACCGCTCGCCGGCGAAGCCCATGAACGCCGGCAGCAGGGTCAACGCGAGCACGACCTCGAACGCGACCGTGAGCGAGCCGAAAACGCCCATCACGGTCAGGAACGGCAGGCCGGCGAGACTCAACCCGATCAGAGCGATGATCACGGTCAGGCCGGCGAAGACCACCGCTGAACCGGCCGTGCCGACCGCCCGCGCCGCGGATTCCTCCACGTCCATACCGGTGGCGAGCTGATCCCGGTGCCGGGAGATGATGAACAGCGCGTAGTCGATGCCCACCGCGAGCCCGAGCATCACCGCCAGGATCAAAGTGGTCGAGCTGATCGTGATCACACCGGACGCGATCTGCACCGCCAGCACCCCGAGCCCGACGCCGGCGATCGCTGTCCCGACCGGCATCATTGAGGCCACCACCGAGCCGAGCGTGGCGATCAGCACGATCACCGCAACGCCCAGACCGAGGGCCTCCACCGCGCTGATCTTGGGCACGTGGATCGAGAAGACCTCGCCACCCATCAGCACTTTCGAGCCGGGCAGGGTCTTCTCAAGCGTCTGGCCAGTCTCGGTGAGCTCCTCGCGCTGCGCGTCCGTGATCGTGGAAGCCTGGCCCTCCACGCGCACATTGGCCCGGCCGCTGGTGCCGTCCTCGCTGATCAGCCCGTCGACGTGCTCGCTGAACGGTCCGATCACGCCGCGGACGTAGGGCAGCGCGTCCATGCGGTCGGTCCAGTCCTCGATCGCGGCCGTCACGTCGGCGTCCGTCAGCTTCTTGCCATCGGGCGCGGTGATCAGGACGGTCGCGGACGCGTCCGCTGCCTCGGGGAAAGTGACCTTGAGCTGAGCGAGTGCCTTGGTCGAGCTTGCCCCGGGCACCTCGAAGACGTCATCGAAGTCGCCACCGACGGCCAGCGCGAGGCCACCGAAGAGCACCAGGATGATCGCCCACACGCCGACCACGCGTCCGCGCAGGCGGTAGCAGGCTCGTCCGATTCGATAGAGGTAAGCGGACACGTGCGCCCTTCCGGCTCCGGTAATACGTTCCGTTTCGCTGTCGCGAGCGGTTCGATACAGTAGTGTATTCAATACAGGTCCGTATTGAAAAGGGCGGAGGCCACCGTGGACAACCACCCCACCCTCACCCCGCGACGCGTCCAGACCCGCGAGAAGCTGATGGACGCGGCGGTTTCCCTCTTCGCAGAGAAGGGTGTGCTGGGCGCCAGTGTCGAGGAGATCTGCGAGCGTGCCGAGTTCACCCGCGGCGCCTTCTACTCGAACTTCGCCAGCAAGGACGAGCTCTGTCTTGCGGTGATGAACCGGCAGGCCGAACGCGACCTGGCCGCAGCCGCGCGAACGGTCGCCGGGCTGGTGGACGACATGACCGCGCCCACGTCGCTGGACGAACTGATCGAACGAGCCGTCGGTGTCTTTCTGGCCACGCAGCCGCGGGATCCCGAAGACCTGGTGGTCTCGATGGAGCTGCGGCTGTACGGCGTCCGCAACCCCAAGCTGCGCGAACCGCTGCTGGCGCTCACCGACGAAGTCGCGGCCGAGCTGGGTGGCATCATGGCCCAGGCATTGACTCGCGAGCGCGCCCGGATGACCGTCCCGATGAGCCAGGCGATCGACTTGCTGCACGCCGTCTACGTGCACAGCGGCATCACCGCGCTGTTGAACGGACTGGAACCCGACGACGAGTCGCGCCGGCGGCAGCTGACGGTGTTGCTGCGCTCGCTGGTGACCGTCGACTGATCCGGGGCAAGATCAAATTGGGTTCGATCCGGCGCTGACCGGCTGGCTGCGGCCGGATAGGCTCAAGCCATGACCGCTACGGCCAACGAATACCCTGACCTGAACTCCTCCAAGCTGGCGATCGTGGGTGCCGGCTCCGTCGGCACGTCGATCGCGTACGCGTCAATGATCCGCGGTTCGGCGCGGCAGATCGCGCTCTACGACATCAACACCAAGAAGGTCGAGGCCGAGGCAGCAGACCTGGCCCACGGCACCCAGTACACGCCCACCTCCCAGGTCACCGGCGGCTCCGACATCGAGGTGGTCAAGGACTCATCGATCGTCATCATCACCGCGGGCGCCCGGCAGCATCCAGGACAGACCCGCATGGACCTGGCTGCAGAGAACACCAGGATCCTGTCCGAACTGATGCCACGACTTCTGGATCAGGCGCCGAATGCCATCTACGTGCTGGTAACCAATCCCTGTGACGTGCTCACCGTGGTGGCGCAGAAGGTGTCCGGGCTGCCGCCCAATCGGGTCTTCTCGACCGGCACGATGCTTGACACCGCCCGGGTCCGCTGGGCCATTGCCAAGCGCGCGCGGGTGGCGCAGTCGAACGTGCACGCGGTGATCATGGGGGAGCACGGCGACACCGAGTTCGCGATCTGGTCGAGCGCGTCCATCGCCCAGGTGCCCATCCGCAAGTACCGCGACGAGGCCGGCCACCGTGTGTTCAGTGAAGAGATCCTGGCTGAGATCGCGCACGACACCACCCACGCCGCCTACTCGATCATCGAGGGCAAGGGTGCGACGAACTACGCGATCGGCCTGACCGGCGCCCGGCTGACCGAAGCGATCCTCAAGCAGCAGCGCAAGATCCTGCCGCTCTCCAGTGTGCTGACCGACTACCGCGGCGTGTCCGACGTCGCCTTGTCGGTGCCGAGCATGGTGACCGAGAAGGGAATCGAGCGCGTCTTCGAGGTGCCGATGGACGCTCATGAGATCGCCCTGTTCCAAAACTCCGCCCGGCACGTGCAGGCAACCTGCCGGGAGTTGGGCTTCTGACTCGCTGACTGCTTGTTCTGGCGCGGATCGCGTGGATCGCGTTCCCGGCTAGTTGGCTTCGGGCGGCTGAACCCGAGTTCGATGGCATTTGGGGCGGGTTGGCCCGACTGATCCAGGCAAAACCCGGTTTTCGATGGCTTATCGGGCTGCTGGCGAGGGTCGATAAGCCATCCAGCTCGGGTCAGGCTCACCCGCGACGACGACAGGGCGCTGGTATGCCATCCAAGTCGGCATTGGCTTCGTCGCACCGCTTGAGGCGTTGCGGCGCGACGCCTCAGACCGGACGGGACGCAAACAGCCCGAGTCCGAGCTCAGATGCCAGCCGGGCCGCAGCTTGCACCCCGCGGACGCTGTTGCCGGCCTCGTCTAGGCGCGGCGAGAACGAACCCAGGCCACCTTTGCCGGGAGACACCGTGACGATGCCACCGCCGATGCCCGACTTGCCGGGCAGTCCGACGTCGTAGAGCCACTCCCCCGAACGCTCGTACATGCCCGCGGTCGCCATCACCGCCAACACGTGGTGGCATAGGGCGGACGGGATCACCTGCGCACCGGTGACCGGGTTGCGTCCGCCGTCGGCAAGAGTCGCGCCCATCATGGCGAGGTCGTGCGCTGTGACCAGCAGGCTGCTCTGCCGGCTGTAGAGCTCCAGCGCAACCTCAGGGGCGGACGCGAGCGCACCCTGGCCATGCAACGCGGCGGTGATCTCGCGATTGCGGAAGTTGGTCGCGCTCACGCTTTCGTAGAGGGCTGAGTCGATCGCCAACTCGCGCCCGGCGAATGCGGACAGGCCGGTCAATAGGTGCGCCCAACGGCCCTCTAGTCCGTTGCCCGGGAGGCGGCTGCAGGTGGCGATCGCGCCGGCGTTGACCATGGGGTTCGTGCGTCCGCCGGAAGCGGCCAACACCGGGTCGACCGCGTTGAACGCCTGCCCGGTGGCATTCACGCCAAGTTCGTCGCGGGCCCGCTGCGCACCGATGTGCGCGCAGACCAGGGCGAAGGTGAACGGCTTGGCGACGCTCATCATGGCGAAGCCCGCGAAGGCGTCTCCTTCATCGAAGACCCGGCCGTCGCTGGCCACTACGCATAGCCCGAACTTCTCCGGGTCCGCGTCCGCCAACGCTGGGTAGACCGGGGAGTTCGCGCCCGTCCGGTTGTTGAGCACGTCTGCGTACGTCGCGGCGAGCGCACGCCGCACGTCCGGGCTGGGCGCCAGGCGTCCGGTGGAAACGAAGTCGTCGCTCACGCCGCGACCTTAGCTTGAACAGAATGGGGACGGTTCCTTTTCCGTTCACTTTTTCCACAGACCAATCGCTCACAGCCAGGACACCTGTGGATAACTGGAGGGAAAAGGAACCGTCCCCTTTGCGTTCAGTAGGGTTCGGGCATGACTCACGTCCTGGTGACCGGCGGGGTGCGTAGCGGCAAGTCGAGCTACGCCGAGGCTCTGCTTGACGCGGACGCGGCCGTCACCTACCTCACCCCCGGCTATCCCGCGGACGCCGTGGACGCCGAGTGGGCCGCCCGGGTGGCCGCTCACCAGCTGCGCCGTCCGCCTGCCTGGCGGACGATCGAGTCGCTCAACCTCGCCGAGACGCTCCGCGCAGTCGACGGCCCAGTGCTGATCGACTGTCTTGGCACCTGGCTGACCAGACTCTTCGATGCCTGGGACGCGTGGGAGGACGACTCCGTCCATCACCTCGGCCGTTTGGACGGCGAGCTGTCCACGCTCGCTGCAGCCGTGCGCGAACACACGTCCGATGTGATTGCGGTGACCAATGAGGTGGGCTGGGGCGTGGTGTCTGCGTACAAGTCCGGACGGGTTTTCGCCGATCAGCTTGGCCGGGTGAACCAGGCCATCGGCGCAGCTTGCGACCAGGTTGTGCTGATGGTGGCCGGACGAGCCCTGATGCTTCCTGACGGAAGCGGCGGCCCTTCCTGACAGTCGCGGGTCCGCAAGGCTCTCAGCCCGGTTCGTCGTCAGGCCCGGATCATCCAGACCACTAGCAGCACCGTCGCGGCCACCTCGACGATGGCGCCGAGAACGTCGCCGGTCACACCGCCGAAGCGTTTCTTGCTGCGCAGCAGCAGCCAGGTGCACGCCACCACTGCCCCGATCAGGGCGATGCCCGGCAGCCACCAAGCGCGGCCGTCGACGCAGGCAAGTCCCTGCAACGCCGCTAGCCAGACCGCCAGCGCCACAACCGCTGCAGCCGCCGGGATGCTTTCGGCCACCAGCGCACCCAGCCCGCCCGGACGCGCTGCCGGCAGCCCGACGCCGCAGCCCAGCAGCAGCGCGAACCGCGACACCGCCAGGAGCACCGCGACCACCAGCCACCCGTAGGGCCGTTCCAGCAGCGCACCGCTTGCGATCACCTGAGCCAGCAGCACCAGCACCAGAGCGACCGTCCCCATCGGACCCACGTCGCCGCGCTTCAT
>JAKOQD010000059.1 GCA_029778515.1 Actinomycetes bacterium | reverse complement strand
TTCTGCCAAGAGCACGGCTGGTTGGCTACGTTTGGAAGTGATAACCGCTGAAAGCATCTAAGCGGGAAGCACGTCTCAAGATGAGGGTTCCCACAGAGTTAATCTGGTAAGGCCCCCGGAAGACCACCGGGTTGATAGGTCGGATGTGGAAGTGCAGCAATGCATGGAGCTGACCGATACTAATAGGCCGAGGGCTTGTTTCCTACAAAGATGTTACGCGTCCACTGTGCGGCTCTCGAGTAACGGTCGGGAGTCTCGCTAGAAATAGCTGAGATCCGACGATAACTCCATAGAGTTTCGGTGATCATGGCGAGAGGGAAACGCCCGGCTCCATTCCGAACCCGGAAGCTAAGCCTCTCAGCGCCGATGGTACTGCAGGTGGGAACCTGTGGGAGAGTAGGACGTCGCCGGACATACAAACACCCCCGTGGAGCTTCGGCCCCACGGGGGTGTTGTGCGTTTCAGGGATACTTTGACTTTGCGCCGCTCGGGCGCAGAAGGGCAGGATGGTGCGGTGAACAAGCCCACCCCGCAAGGCGCTGGATCGGATCGCCCGCGCAAGCAGTCTGGTTCGGGTAGCGGACCTGGTCGCGGTGCGGCCGGCAGCGGTCGACCCCGATCGGACGGACCGTGGCGCGACCGCGACAAGAACTGGTCTCCGGAGCCGCCGCGCAAGGAGCGAGGCAGTGGCAAGCCGAAGAGCGGTGGACGTCAGAGCGACGGCGCGCGCGACGACCGTCCGTGGCAGGACCGATTCGGCGGAGATCGTCCTCGTGGTGATCGTCCGCGTGATGATCGTCCTCGTGGTGATCGTCCGCGTGATGATCGTCCTCGTGGTGATCGTCCGCGTGATGATCGTCCTCGTGGTGATCGTCCGCGTGATGATCGTCCTCGTGGTGATCGTCCGCGTGATGATCGTCCCCGCGGTGACCGTCCCCGTGACGACCGGCCACGCAAGGATTGGACGCCAGACCGGCCTGGCTACGACCGCGGCGCGGGCAAGGCGAAGAGCGGCGGGCGCTCAGGCGATGCCAGGCGCGATGATCGTCCCTGGCAGGACCGAAATCGCGACGATCGGTCTGGGAGCGAGCGGCCCCGCAAGGACCGGGACTTCGATCGTGCCCGCCGCGACGGATCGTCCGCAGGATCTCGGGATGATCGCCCACGCAAGGACTGGTCGACCGACAAGCCGAAGAAGTCGTGGTCGTCGGGTCCGGGCGGTAGCGGCACAAGTGGCCGCCCGTCCGGTAGCCGTGGCGATCGACCCGCCGGTCCCCGAGGTGGTGAGCGTCCTCGTGACGGTCGCCGGGATGGACGGCCCAACGCTGACCGTCCACGCTCGTCAAGTCGGCCTGCCTACCAGCGCGACGATCGTGACCAAGTGCGGCAGACACCACGTCCCGGCCTGGCCGCCAAGGCCAACGAGCCGGAGACACCCAAGGGCCTCGACCTTCGGCAGCTGCCGCGCGGCGTCCGTGCCGAGCTGCGCAGCTTGACCAGCGAGCACGCTGAGGTGGTGGGTGCGCACCTGCTGATGGCTGGACAGCTCATCGACACCGATCCGGAACTGGCGTACGCGCACGCCGAAGCGGCCCGTCGCCGGGCGGCCAGACTGCCGATCACCAGAGAGGCGACGGCGGAAACCGCTTATGCCGCCGGTGACTTCAACACGGCACTGAGCGAGTTCCGTGCGCTGCGTCGGATGACCGGCGGCAACGAGTACCTGGCGGCCATGGCCGATTGCGAGCGTGCCCTCGGTCGGCACCAGGCAGCGCTCAAGCTCGTCAAGGAAGGCCTCGCCAGCCAGCCGGACGCGGCCGCCGAGATCGAGCTGCGTCTGGTCGAAGCCGGCGTCCGCGCCGACTCGGGCCAGACCGCTGAAGCGCTCCGGCTACTGAAGGCCGGTATCGAGAGCATCGGTACCCGCGGTCCGAAGGTGGCTCGGGCACGGCTTCGCTACGGCTACGCCGATCTGCTGGAGCGCACCGGTGATGCTGATCAGGCCGAGCGGTGGTTCGACGCTGTCCTGCGTCTCGACCCGGACGGCACCACCGACGCCGAAGACCGGCTCGCGGCCATTCGTGGCATCGTGATCGAGTACGACGAGACCGAAGAAGACCTGTTCGACGAAGCGGACGAGTCGGTGAGCCTGGATCCCGAGACCGCCGAGACGGAGCCGGAACAACAGTGACCGCGCTGATCGACGCCTACGACGCAGCCCTGTTCGACTTGGACGGGGTGATCTACCTCGGCCCACTCGCGGTGCCGGGAGCCACGGTTGCACTGGCCGAGTTGCAGCAGCGCGGCACCAAGGTTGTGTACGTCACCAACAACGCCGCGCGCGCTGCGGAGACGGTGGTCAACCAGCTGCGGGAACTGGGCTTCGACGCCGGTTCGGAGAACGTGCTGACCAGCGCCCAGGTCGCGGCGACCGCGCTGGCCGACGTGCTCGCCCCGGGTTCCAAGGTGCTGGTGGCAGGTAGTGCGAGTCTGTCCGGCCTGATCGCCGAGGTCGGCCTGCGACCGGTGTCCAGTGCGGAGGACGAGCCGGTTGCGGTGCTGCAGGGCTACGACCCCATGCTGTCCTGGCCGACGCTGGACGAAGTCTGCCTTGCGATCGCACGTGGCGCGAGCTGGTACGCCACGAACGACGATGCCTCGCGTCCGACCGATCGGGGCCTGGTGCCCGGCGCCGGTGCGATGATCGCCGCCGTCGCCACCGCGATCGGTGGTAGCCCGACCACCTTTGGCAAGCCCCACCGGCCGATGATGGCGCAAGCCGTCCGCCGCACCGAGGCGTCGCGCCCGCTGTTCATCGGCGACCGGATCGACACCGACATCGTGGGTGCCAACAATGCCGGGCTGGACTCGCTGATGGTCTTCAGCGGGGCGCACGGCAAACACGAGTTGGTCGCCTGCCGTCCCGGTGAACGGCCCACTCACATCGGGCCGGACGTGAGCGCGCTGCTGCAGCCGTCACGACGGGTGACGCTCACAGAGTCGGACGCTGAATGCAATGGCCAGCGTGCTGCGCAGGATGACAGCCGGATTGTTCTCCAGACCCACCCGCGAACCGTGTCTGAGCAGTTCGATGCGTTGTGGGCGGTGGCCGCGAAAGCATGGTCGGAGCCCTACTTGGACGCAGCGCCCGCTCTGGAAGCTCTCGACCTGATCAGCTGACCTCGGGCGTCCGGCCTATTCGCGCTCGCCGAGACCGCGGGCGGCCAGGGCGGCTCCGGTGGCCTGGGCGTGGCCAACTGCCCGCACGACCACCGGCGTCACCAGCGCGAACAGTCGATGCTCGCGTCCCCTGGCCATCGCGGCCTGCCGCACCTGGCCGAAGCTGTCGAGCAGCACCGGAATCGAGCGCAACATCACCGCGACCGCCAGTCCGACACGCTCTGCTGAGATGCCGAAGACCGCCAGCGGACGCAGCCCGGCGATCAGCGCGTCGATCAGCTCGCCGCCGGGCGTCGTGGACGTCAGCAGCCGGCTGACGTAGATCGCGACCAGGAACACTGCCGCGGCGTTGACCCCGCGACCCGGGGTGGCGGACAGCAGGTGGTATCCCAGCAGCATCGCCACCAGGACCCACACCATCGCGGGCAGCCGCCACGCGCGGGCCAGCCCGATACGACAGGCTGCCAGCAACCCCATCGCCGCCACCAGGCAGGCCAATCCCAGCCGCCAGTCGCGCAGCACTGCTGCCGGCACGGTCAGCAGGATCATGATCAGGTACTTCGGGCCGGCGCCGAGCCGGTGGAACAGCGACCGCCCGGGCACGTAGAGCCCGAAGAGGTTCATGCCATCAGCTTCCGGTACGCCGCTATGGCGGACGCCGGTTCGCCATCCGCAACCACCAGGCCGTCGTCGATCACGATCACCCGGTCGGCATCGGCGGCCATCTCCAGGTCGTGGGTGGCGACCAGCACCTGCTGGTCGAGCTCGCTGATCGCGGTGCGCACCTGGTTGCGGTTTCGCAGGTCGAGCAGGGTGGTGGGTTCGTCCGCGACCACGATCGCGGGTCCGCACGCCAGCACGGACGTCAGCGCGACCAGCTGCCGTTCGCCGCCGGAGAGGTCGTAGACACTCTGGTCGGCCAAGTGTGCCAAGCCGCGCTGTGCCAGCAGCCGGGCGGCGCCGGCGCGGCGATCGGCTCGATCAGGGATGGTGTTGCGCAGGCTGAGTTCGACGTCGTCAGCAGGGGTCGCCATCACCAACTGAGCCAGGGGATCGGTGAACACGAACCCAACCTGGCGGCGGATCCGGCGCCCGTCCCTCCTGGTGTCGAGGTCGCCGACGAGCACCCGTCCGGTGGTGGGAAGGACCAGGCCGTTGAGCAGTCGCAGGAGCGTGGACTTGCCTGAGCCGTTGGCGCCGATGAAGGCGATCCGGCGCTCGCTGAGCTCGAGGTCCACCGGGCCGAGGATGCGCCGCTGCGTCCGCGCGGCACCCGATCCTGGAACCGCAACCTGAACCCCGTCGAGGCGGATCACTGCTCGGTGACCACCGCAGCCCGGCTCGCCAGCAGCGCGGGAAAGGCCTTGTGCACGGCCAGCGCGATCGCGG
>JAKOQD010000008.1 GCA_029778515.1 Actinomycetes bacterium | reverse complement strand
CGTGGGCAGCGGACGGGAGAAACCCTCCGACCGGCCGAGCGCAATGGCCCACACCGATTCGAGGATTCCGGACAACACCAGTACCAACCAGGACATCGATCAACCTTTCGAAGGCCGTCTTGTCGCGTTCCGGGTACGGCTCCCTCGTCCGGGATCCCAAGTCTGGGTTCAGCACCAGTTTCGCACGCTCGAATCAGAGCCGCCAAACCGGCGACCGACCCGGTCCGGGCGCACTCCCCGATCCGCACCGGAACGCAGTACGGCCCCCGGCTGCTGCCGGGGGCCGTACTGACAAGGCTGACTACAGTTCGGTGACCGAACCGCCGGCCTTCGCGATCTTCTCCTTGGCGCTGGCGGAGAACGCGTGCGCGCTCACCTGGACGGCCACCGCGAGGTCGCCGTTGCCGAGCACCTTCACCAGCTGACCGTCGCGGACGGCGCCCTTGGCCACCAGTTCGGCGGGAGTCACCTCGCCACCGGCCGGGAACAGCTCGGCGATCCGGGCCACGTTGACCACCTGGTACTCAACTCGGAACGGGTTGTTGAAGCCACGCAGCTTGGGCAGCCGCATGTGCAGCGGCATCTGGCCACCCTCGAAGTTCTCCGGGGTGTTCTTCCGTGCGCCGGTGCCCTTGGTGCCTCGACCTGCGGTCTTGCCCTTGGAGCCTTCACCGCGGCCGACGCGGGTCTTCTCGGTCTTCGCGCCCGGGGCCGGACGCAGGTGATGAACCTTCAGTGCCATGTCACTCAACCTCCTCGACGGAGACGAGGTGCGGAATGGTCTTGACCATCCCGACCAGTTCGGGGCGATCCTCGATCACCACGACGTCGCCGATGCGCTTCAACCCGAGCGAACGCAGGGTGTCGCGCTGATTCTGCTTTCCACTGATCCCAGACTTGATCTGGGTCACCTTCAACCGGCTCATGCGTGCGCCCCCTCTTCGCGAGCCCGCAGGATCGCCGCCGGGGTGACGTCCGCCACCGGAAGACCGCGGCGCTTGGCCACCGCCTCCGGCTCCTCCAGGCTCTGCAGCGCGGCTACCGTGGCATGCACCACGTTGATCGCGTTGTCCGAACCAAGAGACTTGGCCAACACGTCGCGCAGGCCCGCGCATTCCAGCACGGCGCGAGCCGAACCGCCGGCGATGACGCCGGTACCCGGCGAAGCCGGACGCAGCATCACGACACCGGCAGCCTTCTCGCCCTGAACCGGGTGCGGGATCGTGCCCTGGATGCGGGGCACGCGGAAGAACTGCTTCTTGGCCTCCTCGACACCCTTGGCGATTGCCGCGGGCACCTCCTTGGCCTTGCCGTAGCCCACACCAACCATGCCGTCGCCGTCGCCCACCACGACCAGCGCGGTGAAGCTGAACCGACGACCACCCTTGACGACCTTGGCCACTCGATTGATCGCGACTACCCGCTCGAGGTAGTTGCTCTTATCCTTCTCGGCGGCGGCATCACGGCCACGACGGTCTTCTCGGCCGCCGCGACGCTGCTCACCACCGGTACCGGTGCCGGCACCGCCACCGCGGCGCTGGGTTCCATTCATCGCTTTGCTTACCTTTCGATCCGTCAGAATCCGAGGCCGGCTTCGCGGGCGCTGTCAGCCAGCGCCGCGATCCGTCCGTGGTACTTGTTGCCGGCCCGGTCGAAGACGACGTTCTCCACGCCGGCCTTCTTCGCGCGCTCGGCAACCAGCTTGCCGACCTCTTTGGCCTTGGCCGACTTGTCGCCGTCCGCACCGCGCAGCTCCAGCGAGGACGCCGAGGCCAGGGTGACCCCGGCCGCGTCGTCGATCACCTGAGCGGAGATGTGCCGGCTGGAGCGGAAGACCACCAGGCGCGGACGCTCCGGCGACCCGGCGATCTTCTTGCGACCACGAGCCTGACGCCGCAGGCGCGCAGCCTGGCGATCGGCCATGCCCTTGTTCGTCGAGAGTGAGATAGCCATCACTTACCCGCCTTTCCAACCTTGCGGCGAACCCGCTCGCCGGCGTAGCGCACGCCCTTGCCCTTGTAGGGCTCCGGCTTGCGGATCTTGCGGATGTTGGCGGCAACCTCACCAACGGCCTGCTTATCGATCCCGTACACGGTGAACTTGGTGTTGCTCTCCACCGAGAAGGTGATGCCCGCCGGGGCGTTGACGACGACCGGGTGGGAGAAGCCGAGGTTGAACTCCAGCTGCTCGGGGCTCTTGAAGATCACCCGGTAGCCGACGCCCACGATCTCGAGCTTCTTCTCATAGCCGTCGGTCACGCCGATGACCATGTTGGAGACCAGGGTGCGGGTCAGGCCGTGCAGCGAGCGGCTTTCGCGCTCGTCGTTCGGCCGGGTGACCTCAAGCTGGCCTTCGTCGTTGCGCGCAACCTTGATCGGCTCCTTGACGGTGTGCGCGAGGGCGCCCTTCGGGCCCTTCACCGACACGGTCTGACCGTCCAGGGTGACGTCCACTCCCGCTGGGATAGCAATGGGGAGCCTGCCAATTCGTGACATCTGTTCAGCTCCTTCCGTTACCAGACGTAGGCGAGGACTTCCCCGCCGACGCAACGAGTGTTGGCCTCCTTGTCGGTCAGCAGACCTTGGGAGGTGGAAATGATGGCGATCCCCATGCCGCCCAGCACCTTGGGCAGCGCGGTCGACTTGGCGTAGACCCGCAGGCCCGGCTTGGAGATGCGGCGCACGCCAGCGATCGACCGCTCGCGGTTCTGGCCGTACTTGAGGGTGAGCTTCAGGGTCTTGCCGACTTCGCCGGCGCCCGGCTCGAGCACCTCGAAGCCGGAAATGTAGCCCTGAGCCTTGAGGATCTCGGCGATCCCCACCTTGATCTTGCTGTGCGGCATGCTGGTCGTCTCGTGGTACGCCTGATTGGCGTTCCGCAGCCGGGTCAGCATGTCCGCGATCGGATCGGTCATGGTCATGACGTGTGGTGTCTCTTTCTCGCCATGGTTTCCGCGGTGTCGCGGACCTTCAGCGGGTTGTAGTTAGCTCGCGGTGATCAGATCACCAGGAGGACTTGATGACGCCGGGGAGCTGGCCCGCGTGGGCAAGTTCCCGGACGCAGATCCGGCACAGGCCGAACTTGCGGTAGACGGCCTTGGGCCGGCCGCACTTATTGCAGCGGGTGTAGGCGCGGACGGCGAACTTCGGCTTGCGAGCCTGCTTCACCTTCAGAGCGGTTTTCGCCATGGTTCAGTTCACCTCTTCTTCTTGCCCGTGAACGCCGGGCCCTTCTTCTTGACGACCTTGGCGACCTCGTCGGCCGGGGCCTTGAACGGGAAGCCGAGCGCCTTCAACAGGGCCCGACCTTCGTCATCGGTCTTCGCGGTGGTGACGAACGTGATGTCCATGCCACGCAGCTTGTCGATCTTGTCCTGATCGATCTCGTGGAACATCACCTGCTCGGTCAGGCCGAAGGTGTAGTTGCCCTTCCCGTCGAACTGCCGGGCCGAGAGGCCGCGGAAGTCGCGAATCCGGGGCAGCGCCAGACTGAGCAGCCGGTCGGCGAACTCCCACATGCGGTCACCGCGGAGGGTGACGTGGCAGCCGATCGGCATGCCCTCGCGCAGCTTGAACTGCGCGATCGACTTGCGGGCCTTGGTCACGGTCGGCTTCTGGCCGGTGATCGCGGTGAGGTCGCGGATGGCCGCGTCGATCACCTTCGAGTCACGCGCGGCCTCGCCGACACCCATGTTCACCACGATCTTCACCAGACCGGGGATCTGCATGACGTTCTCGTAGCCGAACTCAGTGTTCAGCGCCGGGACGATCTCGGAGCGGTACTTCTCCTGAAGCCTTGGCAATACCTTGGTCGCGGTCGCGGCCATCAGATTTCCTTCCCGGTCTTGCGAGCGATCCGGACGCTCCGCTCAGCGGTGTACTCCGTGCCGTCGGCGCGACGCTTGGTCACAACCTGCCGTTCGTAGCCCACCCGAGTGGTCACGTCCTTGCCGTCCACCTTCACAACCAACTGCACGTTGGACGCGTCGATGGGGGCCTCGGTGGTGATGATGCCGCCCGCGTTGTTGCCGCGGGTGGAGTTGTTCGGGGTCTCCCGGCGGTGCTTCTTGACCAGGTTCACGCCCTGGACGATCACCCGTCCGGCCTGCGGGTCGACCGAGATGATCTCGCCGATGCGGCCCTTGTCCTTACCGGCGATGACCTT
Organism: Actinomycetes bacterium; assembly: GCA_029778515.1. The sequence continues at coordinate 6,708 of JAKOQD010000008.1, read as the reverse complement.
GACCCGGTCACCCTTCTTCACATGCAGCGTGTTCGCCATGCTCACAACACCTCCGGCGCGAGCGAGATGATCCGCATGAACTTCTTCTCGCGCAGCTCACGGCCGACCGGACCGAAGATGCGGGTGCCGCGGGGCTCCCCGTCGTTCTTCAGGATCACGGCGGCATTCTCGTCGAACTTGATGTAGGAACCGTCCGGACGACGGGTCTCCTTCACCGTACGGACGATGACCGCCTTGACGACCTCGCCCTTCTTCACATTGCCACCGGGGATGGCGTCCTTGACCGTGGCGACGATCTTGTCGCCAAGGCCGGCGTAGCGACGCTTGGAGCCACCCAGCACGCGGATGCAAAGGAGTTCCTTCGCACCGGTGTTGTCGGCGACCTTGAGTCGCGTCTCCTGCTGGATCATCTGCTATCTCTCCTGGTCACTTCGCCTTTTCGAGGATTTCGACCAGACGCCAGCGCTTGGTAGCGCTCAGCGGCCGGGTCTCCATCACCCGCACACGGTCACCGACACCGGCCTCATTGGCCTCGTCATGCGCCTTCAGGCGCTCCGAGGAGGTCATGACCTTGCCGTACAGCGGGTGCTTGCGCCGCTGCTCGATGGCCACGACCACGGTCTTGTCCATCTTGTCCGAAACGACGATGCCCTCACGGACCTTGCGCGCGCCGCGCTTCTCGTTATCGCTCATCTGACTCACTTGTCCTCATCCGGGTCGGGCACGATGCCGAGGTTGCGCTCCTGCAGCACGGTGTAGATCCGCGCGATGTCCTTGCGGGCCTCGCGCAGCCGGCCGTGGGATTCGAGCTGACCGGTGGCGGCGGCGAACCGCAGCCCGAACAGCTCCTCCTTCAGCTCGACGACCTTCGCGTTGAGCTGATCACGGCTCAGGCCGCGAAGCTCGTTGGCAGTAACTGACGTAGCCATCAGATGTCACCTGCTTCCCGCTTGATGAAGCGAGCCTTGAACGGCAGCTTGTGGATGGCCAGGCGCATGGCCTCGCGGGCCACGTCCTCGCCGACGCCGGACAGCTCGAAGAGCACGCGTCCGGGCTTGATGTTGGCGACCCACCATTCCGGAGAGCCCTTGCCGGAACCCATCCGGGTCTCGGCCGGCTTCTTGGTCAGCGGACGGTCGGGGTAGACGTTGATCCACACCTTGCCACCACGCTTGATGTGGCGGGTCATCGCGATACGGGCACTCTCGATCTGACGGTTGGTCAGGTACGAGGACTCCAACGCCTGGATGCCGTAGTCACCGAATGCCAGCTTGGTACCGCCCTTGGCCGCACCACTCCGCTTGGGGTGGTGCTGCTTGCGGTGCTTGAGTCTGCGGGGAATCAACATGGTCAGGCTCCTGCGTTGCTCTCGACGGCCTCCGGCGCAGCAGCGCCTTCGGCGACACCCTCGGCGCGACGGCGTCCGCCACGCTCGGTACGCTCGCCACGACCCGCACCGGCGCCGCCATCGCGACGCGGGCCACGGGCAGGACGGCGCTGGCCGCCGGCAGCCTGCCGGGCAGCCTTCTGGGCGGCGCGCTCGGCGCGATTGCCGGAGACGTCGCCCTTGTAGATCCACACCTTCACGCCGATCCGGCCGAAGGTGGTGCGGGCCTCGTAGAAGCCGTAGTCGATGTCCGCGCGCAGGGTGTGCAGCGGCACGCGTCCCTCGCGGTAGAACTCCGAGCGGCTCATTTCGGCGCCACCCAGACGACCGGAGCACTGGATCCGGATGCCGAGCGCACCAGCGCGCATCGCGCTCTGCTGCGCCTTGCGCATCGCGCGGCGGAACGCCACGCGGGCACCCAGCTGCTCGGCCACGCCCTGGGCGACCAGCTGCGCATCGGTCTCGGGGTTCTTCACCTCGAGGATGTTCAGCTGCACCTGCTTGCCGGTGAGCTTCTCCAGCTCGGCGCGGACGCGCTCGGCCTCGGCACCGTTACGGCCGATGACGATGCCCGGGCGCGCGGCGTACAGGAAGATGGTCACCCGCTCGCTGCGGCGCTCGATCTCCACGCTGGAGATGCCGGCCCGCTCAAGGGTCTTGGCAAGGTAGCGACGGATCTTGACATCCTCGGCCACCAGGTCGGAGTAGTTCTTGTCCGCGTACCAACGGGTCTTGTGGTCGGTGGTGATTCCGAGGCGGAAGCCATGCGGGTTGATCTTCTGGCCCATGCTCAGACTCCCTTCTCGGTCTTCGGCTCGACGACGACGGTGATGTGGCTCGCGCGCTTCAGGATCCGGCTGGCCGAACCCTTCGCCCGCGGGCGGATGCGGCGCAGGGTCATGCCCTCGTCCACGAACGCCGCGGAGACGACGAGTTCCTCGCGACGGAGGCCCTCGGTGCTCTCAGCGTTGGCGGCCGCGCTGGCCACCACCTTGTACACGGGCTCGGACGCAGCCTGGGGTGCGAACTTCAGCACGTCCAGGGCGTCGGTCACCGGCATTCCACGAACCAGGTCGACGACCCGGCGTACCTTCATCGGGCTCATCCGGACGTGACGCGCAATCGCGTACGAACCAGGACGATCCCCGAGCAGGGCTGCGCGACGGGTGGGTCGCTCTTTGTTGCTCACTTGAACCAATTCCTCTTCTCGCCGGGTCAGCGGCGGCGCGACTTCTTGTCTTCCTTGACGTGCCCGCGGTAGGTGCGCGTCGGGGCGAACTCGCCCAGCTTGTGGCCGATCATCGAGTCGGTCACGAACACCGGCACATGCTTGCGGCCGTCGTGCACCGCGATCGTGTGACCGATCATGTCCGGGGTGATCATGGAGCGCCGGGACCAGGTCTTAATGACCTGCTTGGTGCCCTTCTCGTTCTGTGCGTCGACCTTCTTGACCAAGTGGTCATCGACGAAGGGACCCTTCTTCAGGCTGCGTGGCATTTGCTTATCTCACCTTGTCCAATCAGCGCTTCTTGCCGGACTTCCGGCGACGAATGATCAGGCGAGAGCTCGCCTTGTTCTTATCGCGGGTGCGGCCCTCGGGCTTGCCCCACGGGGTGACCGGGTGGCGACCACCGGAGGTCTTGCCCTCGCCACCGCCGTGCGGGTGGTCGATCGGGTTCATCGCAACACCGCGGACGGTCGGGCGGACGCCCTTCCAGCGGCTACGGCCGGCCTTGCCCCAGTTGATGTTCGACTGCTCGGCGTTGCCGACCTCGCCGATCGTGGCGCGGCAGCGCACGTCCACCAGCCGCATTTCACCGGACGGGAGCCGCAGCGTGGCCATCTTGCCCTCGCGGGCGACCAGCTGGATCTTGGCGCCGGCGGAGCGGCCCATCTTGGCGCCACCGCCGGGACGCAGCTCCACCGCGTGCACCGTGGTGCCGACCGGGATGTTGCGCAGCGGCAGGTTGTTGCCGGGCTTGATGTCCGCGCCTTCGCCGGCTTCGACCAGGGCGCCCTGAGCGAGACCGTTGGGGGCGATGATGTAGCGCTTCTCGCCGTCCGCGTAGTGCAGCAGCGCGATCCGCGCGGTGCGGTTCGGGTCGTACTCGATGTGTGCGACCTTGGCCGGCACCCCGTCCTTGTCGTAGCGACGGAAGTCGATCAGGCGGTAGGCCTGCTTGTGCCCGCCACCGATGTGCCGGGTGGTGATGCGGCCGGAGTTGTTCCGTCCGCCCGTCTTCGGCTTGGGAGCCAGCAGGGACTTCTCCGGGGTGGAGCGAGTCAGTTCGACGAAGTCGGCCACGCTCGAGCCACGACGGCCCGGGGTGGTCGGCTTGTACTTACGGATACCCATGAGTTCGTTTTCCTATTCTCGGCTCAGCCTCAGGCCAGTGGCCCGGAGAAGATGTCGATGCGCTGGCCCTCGGCGACACTCACCACGGCCCGCTTGGTGTCGGGACGCTTGCCCCAGCCGGCCTTGGTGCGCTTGCGCTTGCCCTGCCGGTTGCTGGTGTTCACGCCGGTGACCTTCACGCCGAACACCGCCTCGACCGCGATCTTGATCTCGGTCTTGTTGGCGCTCGGGGAGACGAGGAACGTGTACTTGTTCTCGTCCAGCAGGCCGTAGCTCTTCTCGCTGACGACGGGGGCCAGCAGGATGTCGCGGTGGTCGCGGATCTTCAGGTCGCTCACTTGGCGTCCTCCTCGGTCTCGATGGCGGCCTCGGCCGCGCTCGGGCCGCCGGCGAAGACGGCCAGCGCGGCGGTGGTGAAGACCACGTCGTCGCTGAGCAGCACGTCGTAGGCGTTGAGCTGGTCGACGGCCAGCGCGTGCACGCTGGCGACGTTGCGCAGGCTCAGCCAGGCCACGTCCTCGTCGCGGTCGAGCACGACGAGCAGCTTGCTGCCGCCGATCTCGGCCAGTGCCTTCAGCGCAGCCTTCGTGGACGGGGTCTCACCGGTCACGATGCTGTCGACCACGTGGACGCGGCCGTCGCGGGCCCGATCGGAGAGCGCGCCACGCAGGGCGGCGGCGATCATCTTCTTCGGGGTGCGCTGGGCGTAGCTGCGCGGCTGCGGGCCGTGCACGATGCCACCGCCGGTCCACTGCGGCGCGCGCCGCGAACCCTGGCGGGCGCGGCCGGTGCCCTTCTGGCGCCACGGCTTGGCGCCACCACCGGCGACCTCACCGCGGGTCTTGGTGGAGTGGGTGCCCTGGCGGGCGGCGGCCTGCTGGGCCACCACGACCTGGTGGATCAGCGGGATGTTGGTCTGCACATCGAACAGCTCGGCGGGCAGTTCAGCGGTGGCGGACTTCTTGCCGCCCAGCACCTTCACGGTCCTGGTCTCGCTCATGCCTTGGCTCCGTCCTTCTTGGCGGCCGTCCGCAGCACGACGAGGGCGCCCTTGGGGCCGGGCACGGAGCCCTTGACCAGGATCAGCCCGCGCTCGGCGTCGACGGCGTGGATGGTCAGGTTCTGCACGGTCACCTTCTCGACACCCATGCGGCCGGCCATCCGGGTGCCCTTGAAGACATGGCCCGGGGTGGCGCAGGCGCCGATCGAGCCCGGTGAGCGGTGCTTGCGGTGCACACCGTGGGAGGCGCGCAGACCGTGGAAGCCGTGTCGCTTCATCACGCCCGCGGTGCCCTTGCCCTTGGTGACGCCGGTGACGTCGATGATCTCAGCCGCGTCGAACACGTCGGCGGTGAGCTCTTGGCCGAGGGTGTAGGTGCTGGCGTCCCCGGTGCGCAGCTCGACGAGGTGCTTGCGGGGGGTGACGCCGGCCTTCTCGAAGTGGCCGGCAGCCGGCTTGGTGACCTTCTTGGCCTTGACCGCACCGAAGCCCAGCTGGACGGCGGAGTAGCCGTCGGCATCGGGGGTGCGGACCTGGGTGACCACGCACGGGCCGGCCTGGATCACGGTGACGGGGACGACGCGGTTGTTCTCGTCCCAAACCTGGGTCATGCCGAGCTTGGTGCCCAGCAGTCCCTTTACGTTGCGTTCGCTCATCTCGTCCGACCTCACGGAAGCTTGATCTCGATGTCGACACCGGCCGGAAGGTCGAGCCGCATCAGCGAGTCGACGGTCTTCGGCGTCGGGTCGAGAATGTCGATCAGCCGCTTGTGCGTCCGCATCTCGAAGTGCTCGCGGCTGTCCTTGTACTTGTGCGGAGAACGGATCACGCAGAACACGTTCTTCTCGGTCGGCAAGGGCACGGGCCCTGCGACCTTGGCGCCGGTACGGGTCACGGTGTCGACGATCTTCTTCGCCGAGGAGTCAATGACCTCGTGGTCGTAAGCCCGGAGTCGAATCCGGATCTTCTGTCCCGCCACTGGTTCGTCCTTCTCTGTTCGTCGTTGCTCGCCCGGTGCATCTTCCGATCGAGCTGCTGCTCCGACCCCCGCGGTCGGGCGTGTCGGACCGATTCTGGGCCGCACATGACCGAACTTTGATTGGTCGTGGTAGGGCCCGGCACCCGAGCGCCAGACATCCGGGCCGGCCGCCACGCAGGCGTCCGGTTCGGAGCAACCTGTCGATTCTTTCATGGCGGGCCAATAGATGCCAAATCTCCCGGCTGCGGCAGGATTAGGCGGGTGACCAGCCCCAGCAGTAGTCCCGAAGCGCCGAATCAGCCTACCCGGCTAGGCCTTGGCGTGACCCTGGGGCTGCTGGCTTCATTGGCCTTCGCCACGTCCGGACCGTTCGTCCGTCCGCTGTTCGACATCGGCTGGACGCCCGGGGCTGCGGTGTTCTGGCGGGTTGCTGCCGCCGCGGTCTTGATGGTGCCGGTGGGACTGTGGTTGGTCCGGGGTCGGACGCGCGACCTGTTGGCGCAATGGCGGGCCGTGCTCGCGTTCGGTGTGCTGGCCGTGGCCACTCCGCAACTGATGTATTTCGCTGCCGTCTCGCGGATGAGCGTGAGCATCGCGCTGCTGATCGAGTACATGGCGCCGGTGGCGTTGGTGCTGCTGGCCTGGGTGCGGACACGGCACGCACCGTCCCGGCTGGTGCTGAGCGGGACGCTGGCCGCCGTGCTCGGGCTCCTGTGCGTTCTCGATCTGACCGGCGCCACCCCGGACGCTCTGGGCGTGCTGTTCGGTTTCGGCGCGATGATCGGTGCCGCCGCCTACTTCGTGTTGTCCGCCCGGCCGACCACGCTGCCCCCGATCGCGTTGGCAGCGTTCGGCCTGGCCGCCGGTGCCGTGGTGCTCGGGCTGGCTCTCCTGGTGGGACTGCTCCCCTACTCAGTGGCGTTCGTGCCGGTTCAGTTGCTCGGGTTGTCGGTGGCATGGTGGGTGCCGCTCGGCGTGGTGGTGGT
>JAKOQD010000058.1 GCA_029778515.1 Actinomycetes bacterium | reverse complement strand
TGGCCGACGAGACCGAGTTCGTCACTTGGGCCAGCCTCCTGCAGGGCTGGGCGCGAACCCTCAACGCCCAGGGCGTGGCCGCGCTGTTCGCAGCGATCCAGGCCAGCAGCGTCCCGGGACGCCCTGGGTTCGCCGAGCGGGTGCTCGGACGTCCGCGGGGTGAGCGGGATCTCACCGACTTCCGGCACCTGGCCGAGATCCTGCACGCCCAGCACTCGGACGGGATGCGCGGCCAGACCCTGGTGTCGTGGTTCGCCGAGGCAGTGGAGCGTGCCGCCGCTACCAGCGATCGCGTCCGCCGGCTCGAGACCGATCGCGAGGCCGTGCAGATCATGACCGTGCACAAGGCCAAGGGACTGCAGTTCCCGATCGTCCTGCTGCCCGAGGCGGCCGACCTGTGGCTACCCGACGACGACTCCGGCGCGCCGATCGCCTTCCACGCCGACGGCCGGCGCGTGCTCGACCTCGGCGGCGCGGATGCGCCCGGACGCGCCGAGCGGCTCGCGACCTACGCGCAGGAGGAGGCCGAGGAACGCCTCCGCGGGCTGTACGTGGCACTCACCAGAGCCCAGTCCCACGTCACCATGTGGTGGTCGCGCACCCGGCAGAACACGTCCGCGGCACCGCTGCACCGGCTGCTGTTCCGGCGCCGGGATGTCCTCGGCGCGCCGGCGGCGAGCTATCCGGTCACCGAACCGCCCGGGGACGGTCACCCCCGCGAGCTGCTTTGGCTGGCCGAAGCTGGGATCGGCGTGGAGGAAAGCGAGCCGATCAGCACCAGCCCACGCCGCGACCGTCCCAGCATCCCCGACCGGCTGGTGCTGCCGAAGTTCACCAGGGAGATCGACCAGTTCTGGCGCCGCACTTCGTATTCGGGGCTGACCGAGGCGGTGCACGCCCGACCGCCGGTGGCCCTCGGCGAGCTGGCGTGGACCGAGGACGAGCCGGCCGAGGAGTCCCCCGCCGCAGCGGTGGCCAGCGCGGGCACACCGTCCCCGATGGCTGCACTGCCGGGCGGCACCGGCTTCGGCAGCCTGGTGCACGAGGTGCTGGAGAACCTCGATTGGCACACCAGTGACGAGGCCGAACTCACCGAGCGGCTGCTAGCAGCGGCCACGGAAGCCTGCGCCCACTTCGCCATACCCGAACTCAGCGCAGCGGCACTGGCAAAGGGGTTGTTGCCGAGCCTGCGCACCGACCTCGGCCGCCTGACTGGCGGGCTCCCCCTGGCCGCCATCCCGATCGGCGACCGACTCAGTGAGCTGAACTTCGAATTAGCCCTCGGCGGCGACGCGCAAGCAGCCACCCTGACCGCCACTCTTGGCGATGTGGCTGCGACGCTTCGCAGGTGGCTCCCCGCCGACGACCCGTTGGCCGACTACCCCGATGCCCTGGCCGACCCACTGTTGGCGGGGCAGGCATTGCGGGGGTTCCTCACCGGGAGCATCGACTCGGTCTTCCGGATTCCCGGTCCGACTGGGCCGCGGTTCGTGGTGGTGGACTACAAGACGAACCGGCTGGGGCCGGTGGACCTGACCCTCGAGCACTACAGCCAGGCCGCAATGGCAGCGGAAATGATCCGTACGCACTACCCGTTGCAGGCGCTGCTCTACTGCGTGGCACTGCATCGCTTCCTCGCCGCTCGGCTCCCGGGCTACTCGCCCGAGGCACATCTGGGCGGCGTCGGCTACCTGTTCGTTCGGGGTATGGGCGGAAGCGGAGTTGGTCCGGAAACCGGTGTGTTCAACTGGTTCCCGCCGGCCGGCCTGGTGGCCGAACTCTCTGAGTTACTCGCCGGACGGAGGACCTCATGATCGACCTCGCCACCAGCCTGCGGCCCGGACTCCTGCTCGACGTGCATGCGAGTGGCGCACTTTCCTGGGGCGATGTGCACGTGGCGCAGAAGGTGAGTCACCTGTACGGCGAGACCGACCAGTCCGTGCAGCTGGCGCTCGCGCTGACCGTGCGCGCGCTGCGCGCTGGGTCTACCTGCCTGGACCTGACCACCACCGACCAGAGCCTCGCCGGCGTCGACGAGGATGCGGTCGGCGTTCCGGTCGAGCTCTGGCCGCAATCGGAGCCGTGGCGGGCGGCGATCACCGCCAGCCCGATGGCGAACGTCGGCGCGGACGCGCCGGGCGACCGCCCGCTGCGGCTGGTCGGCGATCTGCTGTATCTGGAGCGCTATTGGCAGGAGGAGACCGAGGTAGCCGACGAACTCCTCCGGCGACGCGCCGAGGCGCCCGCGGAAGTCGAGCCCGAGCGCTTGGCCGCAGCGGTAGCCGAACTGCTCGACGCGGACGCGGACGCCGACCAGGCTGTAGCCGCGATCATGCCGGCGCTCAGCATGGTGACAGTGATCGCCGGCGGTCCGGGTACCGGCAAGACCCACACCCTGGCCCGGCTGCTGAGCACGTTGTGGCGCACCTTGCCCCGTCCCCCGCTGGTCGCGCTGGCCGCGCCGACGGGTAAGGCCGCGGTGCGCATGCAGGAGGCTCTCGCGGAGGAACTCGTCCGGCTGCCCGAGGACCTGGCCGGCGAGCTCGGCCGGCTTCGGGCGACCACGATCCACCGCCTGCTCGGCTGGGTGCCGGAGTCGCGGAGTCGGTTCCAGCATCACCGGGCGAACCCGCTGCCGCACGACGTCGTGGTGGTGGACGAGGCGTCGATGGTGAACGTCACCCTGATGGCCAGGCTTCTCGCCGCGCTGCGCCCGCAGGCTCGGTTGGTGCTGGTGGGCGACCCGAACCAGTTGGCGCCGGTGGAAGCTGGTCCGGTGCTGGCCGACGTCGTGGCCGCACCGGCTACGGTGCCGGCGGCCGCGCGAGCTGCCCTGCAGCTCGTCGGTGCACCCGAATCCGACACCGTGGTGCGGCTGCGCCACAACTACCGGTCCGTGCGCTCGATCGCAGACCTCGCCACGGCAGTGTTGGCCGGCGACCCAGACGAGACGCTGCGGTTGGCAACGTCGGGGACCCACGGAATCCACTTCGCCGAGCGGGCCGAGGAGACCGAACTGCGCGACGTGGTGGAGCGCACCGGGTCGGCGATGGTGGCAGCCGCCCGCGCCGGGCGGGTCGAGGATGCGCTGGCCAGCTTGGAGTTCCACCGGCTGCTGTGTGCGCACCGGCGTGGTCCATTCGGCGTGTCGGTGTGGTCGCGGCTGGTCGAGGATTGGCTGGCGGCGAGCATCGAAGGCTTCGACCCGGCCCAATCCTGGTACCCGGGGCGACCACTGCTGGTCACCGCCAACTCACCAGATCTGGGGCTCTACAACGGCGATACGGGGGTGGTGGCGCGTACCGTTGGCGAGCAGTTGCGCGCGTTCTTCGCCCGTGGCCGGGAGCTGCACTCGGTTTCGCCCTTCCTGCTGGACGGCGTGCAGACCATTCACGCCATGACGGTCCACAAGGCCCAGGGCGGCCAGTACGAACACGTGACCGTGGTGCTGCCGCCGCCGGATTCCCCGCTGCTGACCCAGGAGCTCCTTTACACCGCGATCACGCGGGCGAAGCAGCGGGTGACGCTGATCGGCTCGGTCGAATCGCTGCGCCGCGGCGTGCAGCAGCGGGCTCGGCGGGCCTCCGGCTTGCAGGCTCGGCTGCGATAGGCAAGGCAGTGATCAACGATCCCTGAGCTTGACGAAGGGTCGTCGCTTCGGGCGTTGCCTACGGGCTTCGTCAGGCTCAGCCAGCGTTGGCCGGCGATGATCAGCGGTTCCCTAGACAAGGCGCTGATCAGCGGTTCCTAGGCAGCGGACGGGGTCACCCGCACCAGCGGTGAGCCGCCCAGCCAGCCACGCTTCGATCATTCGCCGGGCAATCGAGGTGACCGGCGGCAGGATGACCTCGCCGTCGAGCGCCGTCCGAAGCTGTTCCCGGGTGAACCAGCGTGCCCGCTCGATCTCGTCGCCGGCGAGCGTGATCTCGGTGCCGTCGGCCCGCGCCAGGAACCCGACCATCAACGACCTAGGGAACGGCCACGGTTGCGAACCCAGGTACTCAAGCCCGTGCAGGGTGAGCCCGACCTCCTCGGCCATCTCACGGTGCACGGCCTGCTCCAGAGACTCTCCCACTTCGACGAACCCGGCGAACACCGAATGGCGGCCGGCCGGCCACACCGGTTGTCGGCCCAGTAACAGCCGGTCGTCGTCGTCCAGGATCGCCACAATCACAGCGGGATCGGTGCGCGGGTACTGCTCCTGCTCGCAGGCTGTGCAACGCCGCACCGTGCCGCCAGCCACGGCCCGGGTCGCCGCCCCGCAGGTCGGACAGTAGCCGGCCCGGGCGTGCCAGCCGACCAGTCCGGCTGCGGTGAACGCCAACTCCAGTTCAGTGGTGCCGAGTGAGTCCATGACGCTTCGCAAGGGCGCCAGACCCTCGCCGCCAGCGGCCGCGAACCAGGGCGTGCCCGCCACCAGACCAAGCAGGAAATGTGACTCGGGGTCGTAGTCGCCGGCGCTTGGCTCCGTCCGCAGCCCGGTCGAGTCGACGGCCACCTGTGCCTCGGCTGCGGCGAGCACCACCGCGTCCGCCGACTCCCATAACCCGTCCACCCACGCTGTTTCGGCCCGATTATCCGGCACGCGATCCAGCACGCTGTGGTCGAGCCAGGACGCACCGGGGCCACGCAGCAACTCGCCTCTGCGCTGGATTGAGAATGAAGCAGGACCGGGACCGAGCGGGGAACTCACCTTGGCAAGGCTAGCGGCACGGTTGTGAGCAGCTTCTCCAGCGCCGGCCGGTCCGGCAGGTCGGGGTGCCGCACCACAACGGAGTGACGCAGGTCGTAGAAGACGGCGTCCACCTCGTCCGGGTCGAGTCCTTTCAGTTCTGCCCAGGCCAGCCGGTAGCAGGCCAGCTGGAGCGGATCGGCCCGCCGCGCGTCGCCGGTCTTCCAGTCCACCACCTGCGGACGCCCGTCCGGCCCGGCGAACACCGCGTCGATGCGTCCACGCACCAACCGCCCACCGAGCACCAACGTGAAGGGCGTCTCGACTGCGATCGGTACCGCGTTTGCATACGGACCGGCTTCGAACCCGGCACGCAGTTCGGCCACCTCGACGCCGGCCAGTTCGTCGTCCTCGCCGTCGAGCAGTGGCGTCTGACCCTGGAAACGCTGTTCCAGCCAGCTGTGGAACGCGATCCCCCACCGCTGGGCATCGCTCACCAGCCGGGGCATGGGCCGACGCAGCTCGCGGGCGAAACCCAGCGGGTCCTTGGCCAACCGGCCGAAGCCGGTCACCGAAAAATACTCCGGCAGCTCGACCGACGTCCGCGCTGCGCCCAGTTCCAGCTCCGCTGCCAACAGTTGCTCAGCCCTTCTTCGCCAGGCCGCGACCCGCTCCCGCTGGTCGGCGTCCAGTGAAGGCGGCTGCGGGTCGTCGCCGGTGGTCCGCCGCGTCGCCCTGGATTGCTCCACCCTGGCTGCCGCGGCGAGACGTGCCGTTCGTGCCTCATCACCGGACACTGCCGGCCACCCGACCACCGAGGCCAGACCCAGGAGCGGGTTCCGCGTGGGCACATCCTCGGCCAGGGCCGTGGATTGGGCGTGGCTGACCAGCACGTCAAAATAGTCGGACGCGACCCGCGGTTTCGCCAGCCCTGCACCCCAGGTGTGCGTGCTGGCGACCAGCAGTTGCCGAGCCCGGGTCACCGCCACGTAGGCCAGCCGGTCCTCGCTGAGCCGCTGCTGTTCACGCAGGTCGGCGGCGAAACGGGTGAAATGGTCGTTGTCCACCACGCCGAGTTGGGGCAGCGCGGCCGCGTCACCGCGCAACGGGTACGGCAGGGTCGCCGCGTTGCGCAGCCAGTTGCCGGAGACCCGATCGGTCGGGAACACGTCGGCGGCCAGGGCCGGCACGAACACCGCGGTCCACTCCAGGCCCTTCGCCTTGTGCACGGTGAGCACCTTGACCGAGTCGGCGGCCGAAAGCACGGACTGCTCCAGGCCCGTCCCGTACTCACGTTCAGCCTCCAGGTAGGCCAGCAGGCCCGAGAGCGAAGCGTCCGCATCGATGTCGGTGTAGGCCGCCACCGCTTGGACAAAGGTGGCCAGCGGTGCGCTGCCACCTGGATCGATGGCCTCCAGCTCCACGGCCAGGCCCAGCACAGCGATGACGCGCTGCACCAGCTCGGTCACTGCGTCGCCACTGTGCCGGCGGAGTTGCCGCAGCTCACCTTCGAACTCCCGGAAACGCTCTCTTGCGGCCGCGCTATACGGCAGCGGCCCGGGATCGGCCACCGCCTCCAGGACGCTCGGAGCGGCCGCCGGATCGGTGTTCGCCAGCTTGGATGGGTCCGCTGTCCCGGAATCGGCGCCGGCGGTGTGCTTGGCTTCGGCCAGCTCACGGGCCCGGCGACCAAGCTGGGCGAGGTCTGGGATACCGATCGCCCAGCGGGTAGAGGCGAGCAGTCGCAGGGCGCTGGGATTCGCTGTCGGGTCGTCCAGCACGGTCAGGGTCGCCACCACATCGGCCACCGGCGGCAGCTCGAGCAGCCCGCCCAACCCGACGATCTCGGCCGGGATGTCGCGAGCAGATAAAGCGGCGTAGACATCAGCCACCTGAACGTTACGCCGCGCGAGTACCGCGATCTCCGACCACGCCGGCACCGCCCCGGTGTCGTGCAACTCGGCCACCCGGTCGGCGAGTGCGGCCACTTCGTCCGGCCAGGTGGCAAAGCTCGCCGCATCCACCTGGCCCGGAGGTGTGTTCGGTGGGGCGACCAGGTCGAGGTCGAGGCCGTGCGCCATCAACGCCGGATCGGCACGCACCCCGGCTGCGAGTTCGTTGGCAGCGTCCAGCACCAACTGGCCGCTGCGCCGGTTCACCGTGAGCGCGTAGCTGGTCGCCGCCGACCCGTCGGAGGTCGGGAAGTGCGCGCCGAAATCCAGGATGTTGCTGGCCGCGGCGCCGCGCCAGCCATAGATCGCCTGACACGGGTCACCCACCGCGGTCACCGGATGCCCGCGCCCCTGCGCGGGTTCAGCACCGGAGAACAGTGCCCGCAGCAGCGTCCCTTGCGCTGCTGAAGTGTCCTGGTACTCGTCGAGCAGCACCACTGCGAATTCGCTTCGCAGGGCCGCGGAAACCGAGGGAACCTCCACCGCCAACCGAGCGGCCGCCGCCATCTGGTCGGCGAACTCCACGTAGCCCAGCTCCAGTTTCAACGCCTCGTAGCGCTGCACCAGGGCCGCCAACTCCAACCGCTCGGCCGTCGCAGCGGCGGCAAGCTGCAACGCGGCGTACTCGGCGCCACGAGGATTGCGCGGTGCGGCGGCCAGGGCCCGGGTGAAGTTGTCCGCCTGGGCCTGCAGCTGGGCCGGCTCGACCAGGTGCGAACGCAGCTCCGCCGAGAGCTCGACCACACGCTGGGCGACTGCGGCCGGGCGCAGCCGCGACAAATGATCAAGGCCGGCGGTCTCGGCAACTATCCGGGCAGCCAGCCGGAAGCGGGCTGCGGTAGTGATCAGGCGCGAACTGGCCTCGATTCCGAGCAGCAAGCCGTGCTCGGCGACCAGCCGGCCGGCGAAGGCGTCGTAGGTGAGGATCAGTTCCTCGCCGGCTTCGACGTCCGCGTCCAGCACTCCGGCGGCAAGAAGCGCCCGGCGGACCCGTCCGCCTAGCTCACCGGCGGCCTTCCGGGTGAACGTGAGGCCGAGCACCTGCTCAGGGCGAACCTGCCCGGAACCCACCAGCCAGACCACTCGCGCGGCCATCACGGTCGTCTTGCCGGAGCCGGCGCCGGCGATGATTACGCTCGGCTCCAGCGGTGCGGTGATCGCAGCCAACTGCTGCTCGGAGAACGGGATGCCCAGCGCCTGGCTGAGCTGGGCCGGATCGGTGAGCTTCACTGGGCCACCTGTCGACCACGCTCGGACGCCGGACAGCTGGTGGCGAAGACGCAGGCGCGGCAATGGGCACCTGGGGTGGCCGGGTAGCTGCCCTCGGCCACCACCGCTGCGGCGGCCGCCACCCGGTGGTGCACCCAGGTTGGGAACGCCAACTCGGCGGGCTCAGTGGACAGGTGCGGAAGCACTTTGAGCGATTCCTGGCCGAACTCCTTCGGCACGTCCTCGGGGCGTCCAGCCTGGCGAAGATAGACCGCGGCAGCGCCCACCGAGCCCGCACCCCTAGCGTCGAAGCCACCGTTGTCGATTGCCAACTGGTAGACCCCGAGCTGCTCCAGGCCGGCGATCTCGGCCTTCGTCGGCTGGCTGCGGGACGTCTTGAAATCAACCACGCGCAGGCCGTCGGCGGTGCGCTCCAACCAGTCGACCTTCCCCTCCAGCAGCACGTCGTAGCCGCCAACGGTCAGGTTCAGCGCGAACGGCACTTCCACTCCGATCAACTCCGCCTTCCGGGCGGCGCGCCAATTCAAGAATCGCTGCAACGCCAGCTCCACCTCGACCCGCTCTGACGCGGACAGCCAGCGCGCCCCGAACGGCAGCCGCTCCCACACCTCGTCGAGCCGGCTGCGAAGATCGGTCAGTTCCAGTCCCTCGGTGACCACCTGCTGCACGAGCAGGTGGATCAGTGACCCCAGGGTGGCTGCCAGCCCGACGCCGGCTTCACCGCCGGCTTGGCGGGAGAGGAAGTAGCGCCGTGGACAGGTCAGCACGCTGGTCACCTGGCTCGGACTGAGCCGCACCTGCGCATCGGTGGCGCCGGGCAGACTGCTCAACTCCCGCACACCCCACCAGTTGGCCGGATCAGCCGCCGGAACCAGCGGACGCCCGGACGCGTCCGACTGATCGGCCAGCCACGCCAGCTCATCGGCAGCGGCTGATCGCATCGCCCGGGGCTCGGCCGGATCGGTGGCAGCGCGGCGTAGCTGCGCGGTGAGCGAACCGAGGCTCAACGGCTGGGCGTCGGGTTGCGGGGTCTGCGGCGCGACCCCCAGCTCGGCCAGGAACCGGGACGGCGCGTCCGCCTCGCCTTCGGTGCCAGCGGTCGCGGTCACCACCAACCGGCGGCGTGCCCGCGAACACGCAAGATGGAAGAGCCTCCGTTCGGCGGCCAGCTGGTCGCGATGCTCGGTGCGCCCGGTGAGGCCGTCGGGCGTGAGCAGGCCGGCGTCGAGTACAGCGCTCATCCGGCGTCCGCTCGGCCACAACCCTTCCTGCACTCCGGCCACCACCACCAGCTCCCACTCCCGGCCGCGCGCACGGTGTGCGGTGAGCACCTGCACCCCGCGCTTGCGGACGCGCGACTCGCGCTCCCGGTCGGCCGGGATCTGCTGCCCGGCCAGCTCGGCCAGGAAGGCCCGCACCCCACCGGCACCGCCGCGACGATCAGCCTCGGCTGCCAATTCGAAGAAGGCGCAGACCGCGTCGAGATCGGTGTCCGCTCGGCTGCCCAAAGCGCCCCCGGCGAACGACTCCCGGTTGAGCCGGTTCGGCCAATCGGTGCCCTGCCACAGCTTCCACGCGACCACATCCACGGCAGCGCCGTCGGCCACCAGGACCCGGGCCTCGGTCACCAGTTCCAGTACCGCCCGCAGCTTCACCGCCTCCGTAGTGTCGACCCCGGCCAGCCAGCCCGGCTCATTCACCGCAGCGGCCAACTGCTGTGGCAGCCCGATCAGGGCGGTTTCCGGCTGCGTCCGCCGCCACTGCCGCGCCAGCCGCCGCAACCCGATCGAGTCGAACCCGCCCAGAGGCGAGGTCAGCAACCGCACCGCTTCCTCTGGGGTCACCTGGTCGCGCATCGCGATGCCTAGCCCGAGCAGAAGCGGACGCACGGCGGGCGCGTCCGCCAGTGGGATCTCGTCACCAGCCACCTCGACCGGGATGCCGGCTGCCACCAGGGCCTGCACCAGCGCACCGAGCTGCCGGCGTCCGGAGCGGACCAGGACGGCCATGTCGCCGTACGAGAGCCCTTCGAGCCGGGCTCGGGCAAGCTCGGCTGCGACCGCTGCGGCCTGCTCGGCTGCACCCGCGCAGGTCAGCACCGTCACGGAGTCCGCCGCGTCGGTAGCTCGCAGGTTGCGCAACGAGGACCCGGCCGGACGCGGCAGTCGCTGCCGCAAGCCGGCGAGCGCTGCGCAGGTGGCTGGGCCGAGTCGATGCCCCCGCTGCAGCCCGTCGACCCGTGCCGGTCGCGCAGCGGTCGCGAACACCTCCTGGAACTCGACGACCGCTCGCGGCGCGGCCCCGCGGAACGCGGTCGCGACGCTGTCCGGATCTCCGGTGGCCAGCACCGGCGCCCCGCCGGCCACCGCGGCCACGAATCGGATCTGGGCGGGGTCGAGCTCGGTGAAGTCGTCCACCAGAACCGCTGAGATCTCCGCAGCCAAGGCGGCGCCGACCGCCGGCTCCGCGAGCAGCAGCCGTGCGCGGTGGACCAGTTCGGCGTAATCGAGCACACCCTCGGCGTCCAGCACATCGAGGTATTCAGCGAAGAACCGCCCCAACCCGACCCAGCCCCGCTCGCCGGCCGATTCGCCGAAGGCGACCAGGTCTTCCGGGTCGAGCCCGAACTGGCGGGCGCGCGCGATGGCCAGCCGAACCTGGGCGGCGAACCCCCGAGTACCCAGAGCGGGTCGCAGGTGGTCGGGCCACCTTGTCGCCGAGCCGTAGGCGAGCAGTTCCCGCACCCGGAACTCCTGCTCAGGCGCGGCCAGCAGCCGCAGCTGCGGGCGCTCGGCGAACCGTCGCCACAGGCTGCGGCTGAGCGCGTGCACAGTGGTCACCGTCGGTTGCCAGGCACCCGCGCCGAACTCGGCTGTGACCGCATTGCGAAGGTGACTGGCTGCGGTGCGGCTGGCCGCAAGCACCAACGGTGCCCCACCGGCAGCGGCCCCGGCCCCGCTGGGTCGATCCAGGGCTGCTGCATGCGCGAGCACCGTGGTCTTGCCGGTGCCCGGACCGCCCAGAAGCAGCAGCGCCTCGGCACCCCAACCGTCCAGGACGGCGGCCTGGTCGGCGTCCAGTGCCGGCAGCGTGCGGCTCGTCGAGATGGTCACCGCACCATGCAATCACGCCCCACTGACAGTGCGCGGAAGGGCCCGAACCCCCGCCTTGGCCAGGGTTGTCCCCACTGGTTCCCCGAACCCGTTCCAGCGGGCATGCAAGTGGGGGTTCCGCTGTCGGTGCGGGCCGCTACATTTGGCATATTGCCAGCAACCGAAGAGGTCATCTGATGAGCACACCTGCGCAGCCGTCCAATCAGGCCGTCCAGCTCGCGCCGCCCGACATGCTGAACCTGACCCCGCCCGCGCCGCCGGCCACGGTCACCGCGACGCAGGCGCCGGCCATCGCCCCGCAAGTCGAGGCCGCCCAGGTGCCCGTGCTCGACGCCAAGGTGGAGGACTTCCTCACCGCACTCAGCACCGCCCAGCAGAACTCGCCGGCGTTCTCCGCGCAGGCGGACGCGGTGCGCAGCATGGGCGACGTCGACATCCGCAAGGCCGCGGAGACCTCCAACCGGCTGCTGGACACGCCGGTGCGCGCCATCGAGCAGGGCGGGCTGGCCGACACCTCCAAGGTCGGCAAGACGCTGATGGAACTGCGCCGCACCGTCGAGAATCTCGACCCGGCCCAGGCCAAGGACCAGGGCTTCTGGTCGAAGCTGGGCTTCGGCCGCCAGGTCACCGACTACTTCCGCAAATACCAGAGCTCGCAGACCCACCTGAACGGCATCCTGCACGCGTTGCGGTCCGGCCAGGACGAGCTGACCAAGGACAACGTCGCGCTCAACATGGAGAAGCAGAACCTGTGGAACGTGATGGGCCGGCTGAACCAGTACGTCTACATCGCCGAACGCCTGGACGCGAAGCTCTCCGCTCAGATCGCTGAATTGGAGATCGCCGATCCCGAGAAGGCCAAGGCCCTCAACCAGGACGTGCTGTTCTACGTGCGGCAGAAGCACCAGGATCTGCTCACGCAGTTGGCGGTGTCGATCCAGAGCTACCTTGCGATCGACATCATCATCAAGAACAACATCGAGCTGATCAAGGGTGTCGACCGGGCGTCCACCACCACCGTTTCAGCCCTGCGCACGGCGGTGATCGTGGCGCAGGCGCTCGGCAACCAGAAGCTGGTGCTCGACCAGATCACCGCGCTCAACACGACCACGTCCGACATGATCAAGCGAACTTCCGAGATGCTCAAAGAGAACTCGGCCCAGATCCAGGAGCAGGCGGCGTCCTCCACGATCGGCATCGAGCAGCTGCAGGCCGCGTTCGCCAACATCTACGCGACCATGGATTCGATCGACCAGTTCAAGTTGAAGGCCCTCGACACCATGTCGGCGACCATCGGCACCCTGGAGACCGAGGTGGCGAAGAGCCGCCAGTACCTCGATCGCGTCGCACAGCAGGACACGCGCGCAGCCTCTCTACCCGCCATCACCATCGACAAGTAGGCAAATGGGCTTCTGGGATCGGTTACTCGGACGCGAGGACGAGCCGGCTGAGGCCGAGCCCGAGATCGCGACTGCGCCAACGGCGCATGACATCACCGCCTCCCTTGCCGGGGTGGACGAACTGGTGTCCGACCCGGCGGTGCCTGCGGTGGTTCGTGCGCGGGCTCGCCGGGTCACCGACACCGTACGCAAGACCCTGCCGCGCCTGGAACTGCTCGGTCTGGGCAGCTACGACTCCTATTCGGTGGTCGCCACCGCCACCGATTACCTGCCCGAAGCGATCAGCGCCTACCTTCGACTGCCCCGCGATTGGGCGGATTCCCGCCCGGTAGAGGGGGGCAAGACGTCGCTGCTGCTGCTGATCGACCAGCTCGACCTGCTCGCGGTCACGATGGACAGCATCTACGACGCCGCGAACACCACCGACGCGGCCGCGCTGATCCGGCACGGCAAGTTCCTGAAGGAACGTTTCGGCCACGACCAAGCCCCCGAACTGAACCTGGGACAACCATGAAGACCGCCAACCTCGCCGCCGCGCTGGGCAAGCTGAGCGAAGCCGCTCGCGCTGCCGGGTTCGACCAACACGCCGCCGCCGAAGAAGGCCTCGTGCTGTCGGCCGCCATCGCCGAGTCGAACCGTGGCGCATTCCTGCAGTGGTGCGCCGAGGTCGGCGTGGAGACCTCGGCCCAGACCTTCATGGACGCGGCCGTCCGCGGCCGGCGCTACCGGCGCGCCCCGACGCCCCTGGCCAGCCAGGCGGCCGCAACGACCGGACGCGCCGCGTCCGCCTATGTCAAGGCGCTCGGCGAGGTCTGCCAGTCCGCCGCGCTGCTGGGCGAAGCCAGCCCCGCTGCGCTCGGCGCAGCCAGCCTGGCCGCTGCAGCCCAGCTCGCCACCCATCCGGTGTCCCCGGTTCCGACCGCCCCGGACGATGCGGCCCAGCGCGAGTTCGTCCGGCAGGCACCGTCCATCCTTAACGACGTGCTGTCCAGGCTCTCAGCGAGCCAGGACCGACTGCTGGACGTGTCCCGGCTTGACCCACAGTCGCCCGGCGCGTTTCCCGGCCTGGGTGGCGTAGCGCTTCCTGGCATCCCGGGCACCCCGACGACTGGTGATCCGGCTGCACTCCCGGCCCAGCCTGCACCGGTAGCGCCAGCCGCGACCGAGCCCGACGCAGCCGAGCCCGAAGCCGAGCCGGAACCGGAGAAGACCGTCGAAGAGTGGCTCGCTGAACTCGACGAGCTCATCGGGCTCGCGAACGTCAAGACCGAGATTCACCGTCAGACCGCGATCCTTCGGGTCGACGCGCTGCGCACCAAGGCCGGCCTGAAGAGCCCTACGATCACCCGGCACCTCGTGTTCACCGGCAACCCCGGCACCGGCAAGACCACGGTCGCACGCCTGGTGGCAGGCATCTACAAGGCGATCGGGCTGCTCAGCAAGGGCCAGTTGGTGGAGGTCGACCGCTCCGAACTGGTGGCCGGTTACCTTGGCCAGACGGCGATCAAGACCGCAGAGGTCGCCGCGAAGGCGTACGGCGGTGTGCTGTTCATCGACGAGGCCTACTCGCTCAACGGCGACCAATACGGCGAGGAGGCGATCAACACCCTGGTCAAGGAGATGGAGGATCACCGCGACGACCTGGTCGTGATCGTTGCCGGTTACCCGGCGCCGATGGAAGTCTTCATCTCCAACAACCCTGGCCTCGCCAGCCGGTTCCGTACTACAGTGTACTTCGACAACTACACCGACGAAGAGCTTCGCTCGATCTTCACCCAGATGGCAGCGAAGTCCGACTACGACCTGGGCGACGGCTGCCTGGACGAGTTCAATCGGCAACTCGCCGAGCAGGTGCGCGATGAGACCTTCGGCAACGGCCGCTACGCCCGCAACCTGCTGGAGGCCGCTATCGGACACCACGCTTGGCGGCTGCGCGAAGTCAACGAACCCACGCTGGTCGAGTTGCGCACCCTACTGCCGGGGGATCTCGAACCCGAGTCAGTGCCGACCCCGCCTGAAACGCCGACTTCGGAGGCCGTTCCGGGTGAACCCGTCAGGTTGACCCCGCCGAGTTCGGGAGCCCAGATCTCACCGGTCGAGTTTCCCGCCGGCGGCGAATCATGAGCTTCGTGGCGGCCATCAGCGCCACCAGCGAAACGCAATCACCGGCGACTCAGGCCGCCCCGCTGGCGGTGACGCCCACAACCGGGAGCGCTGAGGGCTTCGCCCCGCCCACACCCAGCCGGACGCCCCGGCTGCTCCGGCAGGTGCAGGTGGTGGCCGCACTGGTGGTCGGCCTCATCACTGCGCTGGGGGTCTGGGCGGTGCTGGACCTTCGCGCGGATGTGGCGGCCGCGCCGAGTGTGGTCGATCAGTACGTCCGGGTCGGGCAGATCGAGCGTGGATTGATCGAAGCCGGAAACCAGGCCACGCTCGCCGTGATCAACACCGAGACCGCGTCGGGCAGCCACGCGACCGCGTCCATGGCGCAGCTCACGGAAGTCTCCAGCCTTCTGGTCGCAGCAGCGCAGGCGCGTCCGTCAGACGGTCCACAGCTGCAGCAACTCGCGGCCTACGTCATGACCTACAGCCAGCAACTCGGCGGCGTGACCGGCCTCACCAAGACGGACGCGACCGCACGGCTGGCCACCGCCGATGACCAGCTCAGCCAATTGCGCGCCGGCCTCGCGCAGTTGCAGGGCGAGCTGCTAAGCGACGCCACCGCGGGCAGCTGGGCGCAGAACCTGGCCTGGATGGTGGTGGCCAGTCTGGTTGCGCTCGCCGTGCTGGCCTGGCTCAGCTGGCTCGTGGCACGGCGGACGCATCGAGTGCTCAACCTCGGCCTGGTTGCGGCACTTGTTGCCGTCCTGGTCACGCTCGCGTTCGCCGTGTCCGCGCAGGGTTCGGCCGGGACTGCCGGCGAACTGGCTCGCGGTACTGAGCTGCAACGCATGGTCAACGTGGCTAACGGCACCACCCAGCTGGCAGTCGCGCGGCAGATGCAGCTGCGCGCAGTGCTTCAACAGAACTGGGGTGCAGCCGAGCAGGACGAGTACTCGACCGCCTTCGCGGCCGCGTCCGCAGCCGCTGACAAGGATGATGCGCTGCCCGGACTCAATGGTTTCAAGAACGCCCACACGAAGCTCGCCGATCTACTGAGCAAATCCGACTGGCCGGCCGCGGCCAAGCTCGTCCTCGATGATGCGGACGGTTCGCTGGCCGCGGCCGCTACCCGGTTCGATGATGCCGCCGCCCGAGCGTCCACCGAAGCGGTCCAAGCGGCCACCGACGCAACCGCGCAGGCCCAGCGCGAACTGCTCGTCCCCCTGATGGTGATGATCGCCGTGGGTATCCTCGGTGCGCTGTTCGCGGTGCTCGGGATCGCCCAGCGGATCAAGGAGTACCTGTGAACGCCACCGCCCCCGCCGCACCCGGCCAACTCGGGGTAGCCGCCCGACCCACCGAGGTGTTGGAGTACCTCGGCGAGCTTGACCGGTGGCTGACTGAGCGTCGAGCCGAACTCGACTCGCTGGACGCGCAGATCCTGGCCACCGGACGGCAGTCCGAGCTGACCTCCGACATGGCGCTGGCGATGGCGCTGTGGCAGGCCGCCAAGACCCGCCAAGGCCTGCTGCTCAACGCCTGGGATTCCGGCCGGGTCGGACAGCAGGAATTGGAGAAGCTTTCCGCCCTGATCTGGGGCCGCCTCGACACGACCGGCGTCGAGGCCACGCAGTTGCAGTCGATGACCGTCTCCCTGCCGGAGGCCGGACGCCTGTGCGACGCCCTGGTCGCCCAACTGCGCACCCGGCTGAACACCGATCCCGGAGCGGAGCAGCAGCAGATCCGGCTGCGGCAACTGCGCGCCCAACTGGAGCGCATCCGCGACCAGGTCAAGCTGGAGCCCAAAGCGCTGGCGCCGGCCGCGCTGGCCAAAGCTGAAGCGCTCGCCGCGCGCACCGAGGAGCTCGCCGGGAAGCGCACCCGTGGTGGCGACATCGCCGGGCTCCTGGGTTCACTCGAAATGGAAGCGGCCAAGTTCGAGCGCGACCTGATCGTCGGTTCAGCCCAGCGGCGTGAGGCCCGTGACCTGCTCGCCCAGGCCCGGGAGCAGTTCGCGCGCGCCGAGTCGAACCAACGAGCCGTCCGGACGCTGGCCGACCGGGTTTCAGCCGCGGTGTTCCCCGCACCAACGGCGACCGTGCCACAGCTGGACGCGCTCGGGCCGCTGCCCAACACCCGGGTCGCGCTGATCGACTACGCGAGAGCGCTATCCACCTACGAGCGCGAACTCGATCAGGTGCACGCCCAGCTCACCAAAGCGCTCGCCGAGGTGGACGCCACCGCTGCCCTGTTGCCTGCGCTCCAGGCCAAGGCTGCCGAACACGGCTTTGCCGAACACCCCGACCTGGTCGAGTTGGCCGACCTGATCAGCCGTCGACTGGCGCAGCGTCCGCTCGCCCGTCCGGTGCTGCAACAGCTGCTCACCGCCTATTCGGCCCAGCTGGACTACCTCGACGGAGGTGGGCGGTGAAGTGCCGGCAGCCCGGCTGCACCGGGACGATCGTCGATGGCTACTGCGACGTCTGCGGCATGCCCGGCGGTCCCGCGTCCGCTCCGGTCGGACGCGGCCGCGAAGGCGGCCGGCCGTCCCGCCAGTCGTCGGGACCGTGTCGGCAGCCCGGCTGTTCCGGACGCATGGTGGACGGCTACTGCGACGTCTGCGGCTCACCGGACATGGCTGCGCCCGTCCCCGAGCCCACTACCGGTTCGACCGCGACCCGCACCTCGATCCAGCTCGGCTCCACGGCGCTGGGTTCGGCCCGGGTCACTTCGTTCGGCAGTCGGCCGAAGCGGCAGACCACCGATCGACTGGTCACTGGACGTATCGGCGCCGGGCTGACCCGCGTCCCGCCCGCCCCGGCGATCGACCCCAGTAAGGCCGTACTGGCCAACCCCGAGGTGCCGCTCGATGCCCGGGTCTGTCCCCGTTGCGGCACCAGAGTCGGTCAAGGCGCCGAAAACGTGGCTACCCGCTCTGAGGGCTACTGCCCCACCTGCGGCGCGGCCTACTCGTTCACCGTCAAGCTGCACCCCGGCGATGTCGTCGCCGGGCAGTACGAGGTCATCGGCGCACTCGCACACGGCGGCATGGGCTGGATCTACATCGCCAAGGATCGCAACGTTTCCGGGCGCTGGGTGGTGCTGAAGGGCTTGCTGAACTCGGACGATCGGGATGCGCTGGCAGCAACGATCGGCGAGCTGCGCTTCCTCGCCCGAGTCGAGCATCCGCTGATCGTGGAGATCTACAACTTCGTCACCCATGACGACGCCAGCTACATCGTGATGGAGTACGTGGGCGGCAGGTCGCTCAAACAGCTGCTCAAGCAGCGGATGACCGCCAATGGCGGCCGTTCCGACCCGCTGCCGGTCGATCAGGCGCTGGCCTTCCTCATCGAGATCCTGCCGGCGCTGGGCTACCTGCACGAACTCGGCCTTCTCTATTGCGATTTCAAGCCTGACAACGTAATTCAGGTGGGCGATTCGCTGAAGCTGATCGACCTTGGTGGGGTCCGCCACGCCGGCGACGAGGATTCGGCGATCTACGGCACGGTCGGGTTCCAGGCACCGGAGGTGGCCACGCTCGGGCCCTCGGTCGCGTCCGACATCTTCACGGTCGGCCGGACGCTGATGGTGCTGTGCGCCGAGGTTCGCGGCTACCAGTCCGAGTACGAGTTCAAGATTCCGCCGGCGGAGACGATGCCTGCCTTCGCCGAGCACGACTCGCTCTACCGGTTGTTGCTGAAGTGCTGCGCACCCGATCCGAGCGACCGGTTCACCTCGGCGGAGGAGCTCCGGCTGCAGATGCTCGGTGTTCTGCGCGAAGTCGTCGCCGCTGCCACCCCAGGCGTCGCCACCACGGCCGCGTCCTCGGTGCTTTTCGAGGCGCCGACGGTCTCGTCTGAGCGCTACGGCATGCGCCAACTGCCTCGACTTCGTCCGGATCAGACCGATCCGCAGGTGGGTTGGCTGGCCAAGATAAACGCCGACGATCCGATCGAGCGACTATCCGCGCTCAGTGCCGCACCGGGGCAATCGCCGGAGGTGCAGCTCGCCCGCGGGTATGCCGCTTTGGACGCGAACAACCCCCGTGTGCTGGACGAGTGTGTCCGGCAGATGCTGACCGCCGATCCATGGGAGTGGCGGGCGGTCTGGATGGCCGGACTGGGCGCATTACAGGCTCAGGACTACGCCAACGCGCAGAGCTCCTTCAACGCGGTCTACGGCCAGGTGCCCGGCGAGTTGGCGCCCAAGCTCGCGCTGGCAGTGGCCTGCGAACTCGGGGGTGAGTACGACATCGCCGAGAACCTGTACCGGATCTGCGCCTCCACGGACGCCGCTTACGTCACCCCGGCGGCGTTCGGGCTGGCCCGCGTCCGGGCGGCCCGACGGGATCTGGCCGGCTCGCTGGCCGCGCTGGAACTGGTGCCGAGCACGTCCCGGGGCTACCCGGAGTCGCAACGCCTCAAGGCCGACCATCTGGTGCGGCTCGCGACCGACGCCTCCGGCCTGACCGAAGCCTTCGCGGCGATCGCGGCTGCCCGGCTGGATCCAGCGGTGCAGGCGCAGTACCGCGCGCTGCTGTATGCCAAGGCGGAGCCGCTGGCCGAGAAGGGCAACCTGAAGATCGCCGGGCAGACCATGACCAGGCCGCTACTGCGGGAGCTGCAGGTGACCAACTACCTCGAACTCGGCCGCCTCAGCGACGACCCGCAGGTGCGGTCGGCGTACATCGACCAAGCCAATTCGCTACGACCCTGGAGCCTGCTGTGACCGAAGCTGAATGGCCGCTCTGGTCTGAGGAACACCCGGTTCCAGCCCAGGACGTCCAGCCGCTCGAGGCGGACTCCGCACCAATCGGACCCGAGCAGGGTGCCGCAGCCGCAACCGCACCCAGCCCGGAAGGTCCGAGTTGCCCGGTCTGCGGAGCTGCAGTCTCGCCGTCCGCCTCGTTCTGTGAAACCTGCGGAGGCACCCTGACGCCAACCGTCGTCCCGCCGCCCGCGGTCCCGTCCGGCGAGGCATTCTCCTCCCAGACCCGTCGGCTCGGTGAGCGGGTGAGCGCACTGGCGTCCTGCCCGGCCTGCGGTGGGACGGTGGCCGCGGACGGCTACTGCCAGGTCTGCGGCGCGAAAGCACCCAGTGCCCGCGACCACTTCACCGCCGCGCCCGCCGCCTGGGTCGGGGGGGTGTGCGACCGCGGCGTCCAGCACCACCGCAACGAGGACGCGATGGCGCTCTGGGCCGAGGAGGACCGCGCGGTTCTCGTCGTCTGCGACGGCGTTTCAACGAGTATCGACTCCGATGTTGCCGCGCTCGCAGCCGCCCGCAAGGCCCTGGACGTACTGGTGACGAGCACCTCAGTCGGCGTGGCCGGCGATGACAGCCGGGACGCAGCCATGGCACAAGCACTGGTCGACGCGGCACACGAGGCGAACGAAGCGGTGGTCGGCACCACCGCTCCCGACAGCACCAACGCGGCCTCGGCCACGTTCGCGGCCGCCGTGATCGCTGCGGATCGGGTGCACCACGCCAACCTGGGCGACTCCCGGGTGTACTTCATCGGGGCCGGCCAGCAGGTCCTGCTCAGCGTGGACGACTCGATGGCACAGGCTTTCATCGAGCAGGGCATGCCGCGGGCCGAGGCCGAGGCCATGCCGCGCGCGCACGCGATCACCAAATGGCTGGGCCGGGACTCACTCGATATCGTGCCGCGCACGGGCGTCCATGAACTGACCGAGCCGGGCTGGCTGGTGGTGTGCTCGGACGGCTTGTGGAACTACGCGTCCGAACCGGCCGAACTGGCAGTGCAGCTGGTCGCAGCGAGCGCGGCCACCACCGACCCGGTGGCAGTCGCGCAGGCGCTGGTGACCTGGGCCAATGCTCAGGGCGGGCAGGACAATGTGACCGTCGCGCTGGCCCGGTGGGGCGGAGTGCCCGCCGCCGCAGCGTCCGCTGGTCGGTCTAGTCTTGGGGAAGCCCCCAACGACCGTCCCGGGAAGGAGCAGCCGGCCAATGGCTGAGTTCACCGCCGCCGTCTACCAGAATGAGTTCCTGCCCGACGGCGGTACCGATGTCAATGCGATCGTGACCGTCCGATGCACCGGAGCCGGTGCTGCCGGACGTACCGGCAGTGGGGACGCGGGCGAGATCATCGCGGTGGACACGTCCGGTTCGATGGGCGTCGCGAACATGAACGCCGCCAAACAGGCGGCCATGATCGCGCTGGACAACATCCTCGACGGCACCTACTTCGCGGTCGTGGCCGGCAACCACAAGGCCTATCTCGCCTACCCGATGGTGCAGTCCGGCGCCGGCATGGTGCGCATGGACGCCCGGACGCGCGCCGAGGCGCGCCGCGCGATCAGCTTCTTCCGCGCCGAGGGTGGCACGGCGATGGGCACGTGGCTGAACCTCTGCAAGGCGCTGTTCAACTCGATCGGCAACCTCGCCCAGAAGCACGTCATCCTGCTCACCGACGGCGAGAACCACAACGAGACCACCGCCCAGCTCGACTCTGCGATCGCGAACTGCATCGGCCATTTCCAGGTGGACGCCCGCGGCGTCGGCGTTGACTGGAAGGTCGCCGAGATCCGCAAGATCGCCCAGGCACTGCTGGGCTCGGTGGACATTATCGGTGATCCGAACCAGCTCAGCGCGGTGTTCGCCGAGCTGATGCGAAACTCGATGTCCCGTGGCGTGGCCAATGCCGAGCTGCGGGTATGGATCCCGCAGGGCGCCCAGGTGCTGTTCATTCGGCAGGTGTCCCCCACCGTCGAAGACCTGAGCGGACGTGGCACCCCGGTGAACGCCCTGACGATGAGCTACCCGACCGGCTCGTGGGGCGATGAGGAGCGCGACTACCACGTTGCCGTCCGATTGCCGGCCAAGGCGGTCGGGCAGGAGCAGTTGGCCGCGCGGGTGCAGCTGGCGGTGGGCGCCGACCTGCTCACCCAGGGGCTGGTGAAGGCGAAGTGGTCTTCCGACAACAACCTGACCGCGCAGATCAACCCGGAGGTCGCGCATTACACCGGCCAGGCCGAGTTGGCGCAGATGATCCAGGAGGGCCTGTCGGCCAGGTCGGCAGGTGACGAACGGACGGCCACCACGAAGCTCGGCCGGGCGGTGCAACTCGCCACCGAGACCGGAAACGCCGAAGCCACCGCGAAGTTGCGTAAGGTCGTGGACATCACCGACGCGCGGACGGGCACCGTCCGGCTGCGGCGGGCGGTGGACAAGGCCGACGAGATGGCACTGGACACCGCTTCCACGAAGACCACGCGAATCAGGAGCTGACATGGCCATCTGCCCAGCCGGACATGAGACCGGCCAGACCGACTTCTGCGATGTGTGCGGACTCCCAATGGACGGATCGCAGCAGCAGCCGTCCGCTGAAACGGTGGCCGCGGCCACGACGATCAACTGCCCCAACTGCAGCACCCCGAACGTGGCTGAAGCGCTGTTCTGTGAGGCCTGCGGCTACGACTTCACCACCGGCGTTGCGCCCGGACCGGCCCATCCCACGGCGGTCGATTCGCCCAGCCCGAGCGGCGCGGACGCGGACGCGGAGGCGGAGGCGGAGGCGACCGATCGCGCCGGCGTTTCCGACCCCGAGGTCACGAATGCCGAGCCGGTGGCCCCTGCCGAGGCATCCGCAGCACCGGAGCCCGCGGCGCCCACCGACGTGCCGGCACCCGCCGCGGCAGCGACGCGTCCGGTCGTGGAATGGGTGGCTGAGCTGTGGATCGACCCCGACTGGTACGCAGCCCAAGGATCGACCGATCCGATGCCGTCGGCCGGCCTGCCCGACATCGTGCCGCTGGTCAAGGAAAGCAACCTGATCGGCCGGGTCTCGCACAGCCGCGGCATCTTCCCGGACGTGGACTGCGAACTCGACAACGGCTGCAGCCGACGCCACGCGATGCTCAGCACCGACGGCACCCGCTGGTGGATCGAGGACCTGAACTCGGCCAACGGTACCTTCGTGGGCGCGGCCACAGGCATGCTGCCGGCAATGCCGATCCCCCAGGGCCGCGTGGAACTGAACCCCGGCCAGCGCATCTACGTCGGCGCCTGGACCCGCATCGTCATCCGCAAGGCCACCGATGATGAGTTGGAAGCCTTCGCCGGCTGAATCCGGCCACCCACACCAGCGCACTGAGCGCGGGACAATGGGGACACGACCGCCAACACCCACAAACGCCGGCGATTCTGACTCTTGCCGGCGAAGATTCCCTGGCGAAGGTCAGGATCGCTGGCTTGAAGCTGGTCCGGCGGACGCGAGCATGGTTGCGCTCTGGGCGTACGCGGCGTCACTTGCAGAGCGCGCGTGGGTAGATTGGGCCTCCGGTTACCCAGCAAGGAGCAACGGTGGAGATCAAGATCGGCATTCAGCACGTGGCGCGCGAGATCACGGTGGAAACCGAGTCCACCGCCAAGGACGTCGAGGCCAACCTGGAGAAGGCGCTCGCCGACGGCTCCCTGTTGGCAGTGACCGACGAAAAGGGCCGCAAGGTGCTCGTCCCCGCCGACAAGATCGCCTATGTCGACCTCGGCCAGGAGAAGCCTCGAACCGTCGGTTTCGGCGCGCTCTGACCAAGCCCGGATCCAGGCCAAGGCTGGAAGACGCCGGCTGAGCCTGTCGAAGCTGTCACCTTTCACAGCAACGGCACAGCTCACCCTAACCTGGGTGCAGGTATCAGACGTCACTGTGGTGGAGAACGATCCGATCCACAGGGAGCGACATGGCACTTCTCACCGAGCCGGCACCGGTTCGCACCGAACCACCCTTCGCGCAGCCGGTCCTCCGCCATCCGGTCAGCACGCCCGGCTGGTGGCGGGACGCAGTGGGCATCGCCACCTGGCTGAGCATGCTGGTGGTGGTCGCGCTCTGGGTCTCCGGCGGCGGTGCCCAGGACCTGACCGGCTGGGCCAGCGCGATCACGAGCCTTGGCCGCTTGACCGGCCTGATCTCGGCGAACCTGTTGCTGGTCCAGGTCCTGTTGATGGCTCGGATCCCCCTGGTGGAACGCTCCTACGGACAGGACGAGCTGGCCCGTAGGCACCGACTGGTCGGCTTCTGGTCCTTCTGGTTGATGGTGGCCCATCTGGTCGCGATCACCGTCGGCTACGCGCTCAGCGCGAGCGAGAACGTGTTTGTCCAGTTCTGGCAGTTGGTGGTCGACTACCCCGGAATGCTGCTGGCCCTGGTCGGAACCCTGCTGCTGGTGCTCGTCGTGGCCACCAGCATTCGCAATGCCCGTCGCAAGCTGCGCTACGAGTCCTGGCACCTGCTCCACCTGTACGCCTACCTCGGCGTTGGGCTGGCCATTCCGCACATGCTGTGGACCGGCCAGGACTTCCTCGGCAACCCGGTCGCCACCACCTACTGGTGGACGCTGTGGGCGGCTGCGGCCGGTTCGATCCTGGTTTGGCGGATCTGCGTCCCGCTTTGGCGCAGTCTTCGTCACGGCCTTCGGGTGACCGAGGTGGTCCGGGAGAGCCCGGACGTGGTTTCGGTCACCATGCACGGACGCGACCTCGACCGGCTGCCCGCACAGGCCGGCCAGTTCTTCAACTGGCGGTTCCTCACCGGTTCTGGCTGGACGCGGTCGCACC
Organism: Actinomycetes bacterium; assembly: GCA_029778515.1. Next base: position 8,184 of record JAKOQD010000058.1, on the reverse strand, counting down.
CCTACTCGATCTCGGCCGCTCCGGACGGGCGCTCGCTGCGAGTCACCGTCAAGGACCTCGGTGACGGCAGTCATGCCCTCGCAGCGGTCGAGACCGGCACCCGGGTGCTGATCGAGGGCCCGTACGGACGCCTCCACCCGGGCGTGCGGACGCAGCCAAAGGTGACCCTGCTGGCGTCCGGCATCGGAATCAGCCCGATGCGCGCCCTCCTGGAGGGCCTGCCCCAGCAGCCGGGCGCGGTCACCCTGATCTATCGCGCCCGCGACGACGCCGACCTGGTGCTGCGCGGCGAGATCGAGCGGATTGCCCAACGGCGCGGGGCCCGGGTCTTCTACGTTCTGGGCCGTCGCCTCCAGGGCCGGGACAGCTGGCTGCCGGAGGCCGCGGCCGGGCTGAGCGACGCCGAGGCTTTGCGGCAACTGGTGCCCGACATCGCGTCCCACGACGTTTACCTGTGCGGTGCGCCTGCCTGGATGGACGCGGCCGCGGCCGCCGCCCGCGAGTGCGGCGTCCCCGCATCCCGCATCCACGCCGAACGCTTCAGCTGGTGAATCAGCAATCCTGAGAGAGAGAACCAATGCGCAAGATCATCGTCGCTGTGATGAGCACGATCAGCGGCCTGGTGCTGCTGTTCAGCTATCACACCAGCACCAACAGCCAGGCAACCGAGGCCACCGAACCTGCCACCGACGTCGGCACCGAGCAGTCCGCGCCGTCCACCCCGAACGCTGCCGAGGCTTCGGGGTCGGCCCCGGACGCGTCCGAATCGACAGCGGCGCCGGAACCGGCCTCGGCTACCGAATCATCGTCGGCTGCGTCCGGAAGCTCCGGCACCTACACCGGTGACGCCGTCGAGACCCACTGGGGAACCGTCCAGGTGCAGATCACGGTGGTGGACGGCAAGATCACCAAGGCTGCCGCGATCGAGTACCCGACCGAGAACCGCAAAGACCAGCAGATCAACGCCTACGCGATCCCGAAGCTGAACGCCGAGGCCGTCGCGGCACAGTCGGCCAGAATCGATGCGATTTCCGGCGCCACGGTCACCAGCGACGGCTACATCGAGTCGTTGCAGTCGGCCCTCGACGCGGCCCACCTCGGATGAGCGTCACCGTCACCGACCTGCCCCGGCGAGCCTTCGTCGAGCAGATCATGGGCCTGCCGATCAGCATTCATGTCCGTGGCCCGGAGGCTGGCTCGGACGCGATCGCCGGCCTGGTCACCGACGCCTTCGCCGCCCTGCGCGCTGACGACGCCATGTTCAGCACCTGGAAGCCGGACAGCCCGGTCAGCCGGATTCGCGACGGACGCGACCAGCTCCGCAACGCCCATCCCCGGATTCGGCAGGTCGCCGCGCTCTGCGAGCTGGCCGGACAACGCACCGGCGGCGCTTTCTCGGCGTGGCGCCCCGGCCCCGACGGACGCATCCGCTTCGACCCGACCGGACTGGTCAAAGGCTGGGCGGTGCAACAGGCCTTCGACGTGCTGACCACCCGGCTGGCTGACCACGGCCGGCACGACGCCCTGGCCAACGCCGGCGGTGACATCGCCGTGCACAGCACTCGTACCGACACCCCCGACTGGGTGATCGCGATCGAGGATCCCCGCGACCGCTCGAGGATGCTGCGCACGCTATGCCTACGTACCGGTGCGGTGGCCACCTCCGGCACGGCAGCACGCGGGGAGCACATCGCCGACCCCCGCACCGGAGCTCCCGCGACCGGGCTGCTGTCGGCGACCCTGATCGGCCCGGAACTCACCTGGGCCGACGTCTACGCCACCGCTGCCTTCGTCAAGGGAGGCCGGGCACTGCCCTGGCTGGCCACTCTGGAAGGCCATGCCGCGGTGTTGGTGGACCGCGAGGACCGGATCAGCACAGTTGCGGCACCCGGCACTGCGGGCCCTATCCGGGCCCAAGCGAGCGTGGCACGTTGATTCGGCGCTGATCGCGCCACTCGCCTGACAGGAGGTCGCGAGATGTCACCCACCGTGCTGGGGACGTTCGCCAACGCCCCTTCAGTCGAGGCTCCCGAGGTCTGAGGTTTTACCCGGGTGCCTCTCTCCAGAGAGAAAACACCCTTGCCAGAACGCAGTACCGTCCCATCGACTGGGAAACCCTGAACAATCGCGCGCTCAGCGAAGACCTGAGCGCCAATCAACGCTGGTCCACGTGGCAATGCGTCGAGCGATCCTGCCGTGGCCCGGAGCCGTAGCCGGAGTGGCTGGTCACCTCGGCCGCAGCTATCGACACCGACCTTGGCGTGCTCAAGACCGGCAAGGAGGCCGATGTCATCCTGTTGCAGCGTGCCGTTCCCGGCGAGCCCGCGTCCAACTGCCTGCTGGCGGCCAAGCGCTACCGCAACAGCGAGCATCGGATGTTCCACCGGGACGCCGGTTACACCGAGGGCCGCCGCGTCCGGAACAGCCGCGACTCCAGAGCCCTGACCGCCGGGACCGCCTATGGCAGGTCCGTCGCCGCCGGGCTGTGGGCAGCCGCGGAGTGGGCGGCGCTGAACCGGCTCTTCACGGCTGGTGTGCCGGTGCCCTACCCGTCCAGCTGGACGGGACCGCTGTTCGAGCAGTTGGTTGCAGCCATGCAGGCCATGACCGCGATCGGCGTCGTGCACGGCGACCTCAGCCCGTACAACCTGCTCGTGGCCTAACCGGACGCAGCCGAGCCGCGTCTGGTGATCATCGAAGTGCCGCAACTGGTCGATCTAGTGGCCAACCCGAACGCGCTCGACTTCCTGCATCGCGATTGTGTCAACACAGCGACCTGGTTCACCTCCCGGGGTCTGCCGGTCGATCCGGAGGAACTCTTCGCCGACCTACTGGCGGACGCCTGGTGAACCTGGGTAGCGCCCAGTTGACGGGGCTCCGTGCACTCGTACAGTGCCCGAGTCCCGCCAACCGTGGCGCTGCCGCTAGACTGAGCCTGCCGCACACCAAAGTGCGAGCCTGCCTGGAGCGGCGCCACCCTGCCGCCGGCGGACCGAGACTCACTGCGCCTGCTGGGCTGCAGTCAATGAAGAAGGCAAGATCCTGACCGAGACAAACCTGCCTCAGGCCGACGCCGAACACACGTTCGCCGACCTGGGCGTCATTCCCGAGATCACCGAAGCTCTGGCCAAACTGGGCATCGTCAACCCGTTCCGCATCCAGTCCCTCGCGATTCCGATCGCCATTGGCGGCACCGACATGATCGGCCAGGCCCGCACGGGAACCGGCAAGACCCTCGCGTTCGGCGTCAGCCTGCTGCAGCGGATCGCCGTCCCGACCGATCCCGGCTACGCCGATCTGGTCAAGCCGGGCGCACCGCAGGCGCTGGTGATGTGCCCGACCCGCGAGCTCGCGCTGCAGGTCACCCGTGACCTGGCGGACGCATCGTCCGTCCGCCGCGCGCGGGTGTTGACCGTCTACGGCGGCGTCGGTTACGAGAGCCAGCTGGAGACCCTCACCGACGGCGTGGACGTGGTAGTGGGCACCCCCGGACGCCTACTCGACCTGGCCAACCGGCGCTCCCTCGACCTTTCGCAGGTGAAGGTGCTGGTGCTGGACGAGGCCGACGAGATGCTCGACCTCGGATTCCTGCCCGACGTGGAGCGGCTGATCGCCAAGACGCCTAAGTCGCGGCAGACACTGCTGTTCTCCGCCACGATGCCGGCCGCGATCGTCGCGCTGGCCCGAATGCACCTGAACCAGCCGGTGAACGTCCGCGCGGAGACGCACGACGCCCAACTGACCGTGCCGGACACCACCCAGTTCATCTACCAGGCGCACGATCTGGACAAGCCCGAGATCGTCGGGCGCATCCTGCAGGCGCCGAGCTGCACTCGCACCATGATCTTCACCCGCACCAAGCGGGCCGCCCAGCGCCTGGCCGACGAATTGGTCGACCGCGGCTTCGAGGCGACCTCGATTCACGGCGATCTGAACCAGGTCGCCCGCGAGAAGGCGCTGAAGAAGTTCCGTGAGGGCAAGGTGTCGGTGCTGGTAGCCACCGACGTGGCCGCGCGCGGCATCGACATCACCGACGTCAGCCACGTGATCAACTACGAGTGCCCTGACTCGGAGATGACCTACGTGCACAGGATCGGCCGGACGGGCCGCGCCGGCGCCAAGGGCATCGCGGTGACTTTTGTCGACTGGGCTGACATCACCCGCTGGAAGGTGATCAACAAGGCGCTCGAACTCGACTTTCCGGAGCCGCAGGAGACCTACTCCACGTCCGCGCATCTGTTCAGTGACCTAGAGATTCCTGAAGGCACGAAGGGCCGACTCAAGGACGCCGCCCCGCGTGAGTCGTCGGCCGAGCACAAGGGCCACAAGCACGGCCACGACAAGCGCGATCGAGACAAGCACGGTCACCACAAAGACCGCGGTGACCAGCCGTTGCGCAACCGTCGTCGGCTGCGCAACGGCGAGCCCGTGGACGGGGCGGTCGAGACCGTGCCGGTCGAAGCTGCGGATGCCCAGCCCGCGACCGCTGCGGATGGCGAGGCCAGCCGTCCGCGTCGCCGCCGGCGTCGCCGCTCCGGCGGTGGATCGGCCGAGAATCAGCCGGAAAGCGCCTCCTGATCGCGAAAGTGGGGCCGGATCGAAAGATCCGGCCCCACTTTCTTACCTCCAGGCGCTGTCGCCGAACTGGTCAGTAGGTCATGTTCATCGCGGCTCGCACCTCATCGAGGGTGGCATTGCCGATCTCGTTGGCGTGGGCGTTTCCACGGCGCAGCACGTCGAGCAGGTAACCGGGGTCGGCGACCAGTTCAGCTCGGCGCGCACGGATCGGTGCGAAGAACTCGTTGACGGACTCGGTGACCAGCTTCTTCAGGCCGCCGCCACCACCGTCGCCGATCTCCCCGGCGATCTCGATCGGTTCGCGTCCGGTGCACAGCGACACCAGCAGCACCAGGTTCGACACCTCCGGGCGGTTCGCCGGGTCGTAGGTGATGAACCGGTCAGAGTCGGTCACGGCGCGCTTGATCAGCTTCGCGGTCGTGTCGGCGTCCATCCCGATCTCAATGACGTTGCCCTTGGTCTTGCTCATCTTCGTGCCATCAAGGCCGAGCACCGTCGAGGCCTTCGACAGCAGCGCGTCCGCCTGCGGGAAGATCGGACGGGCGGGGTCGACCCGGCCGTAACGCTCGTCGAAACGCCGCGCCACCACCCGGGTCTGCTCAAGGTGCGGCAGCTGATCCTTGCCCACCGGCACCAGGTTGGCCTTGCAGAACAGGATGTCCGCGGCCTGGTGCACCGGATAGGTGAGCAGCAGGCCGGACATCGGCCGGTCGCCGGTGGCTTCGAGTTCGGCCTTGACCGTGGGGTTGCGGCGCAATTCCGCGTCCGTCACCAGGGAGAGGAACGGCAGCAGCAGTTGGTTCAGGGCAGGCACCGCGGAGTGCGCGTAGATGGTGGTGCGGGACGGGTCGAGGCCGATCGCCAGGTAATCGGCCAGCATCCCCAGCACCCGCTCGCGGATCGGCCCGGTGCCGTCGCGGTCGGTGATCACCTGGTAGTCGGCGATCAGGATGAAGGTTTCGACCCCCGCGTCCTGGATGCGGACGCGGTTCGCCAGCGAACCGAAGTAGTGGCCAAGATGCAGGTTGCCGGTGGGCCGGTCGCCGGTCATCACGCGGAAGCCGGACGGATCCTTGGCGATCTGGGCCTCGATCTCGGCGCTGCGCGCCTCGGTGCGGCGCAGCGACGCCTCCGAAGTGGATGCGGCTAGCTGGTCCCCGGCGTCGACGGGCTGGTCGGTCATCAGTGCACTGCCTTTTCGGTCGTGGGATCGACGAGTGACTTTACACCGCTACAGCCGGCCACCTCGCTCGGCTACCCGTCGCCGGATTTCGGTGAGCACCTCCGGCGCGGTGAGGTTGCAGCCCAGATCGTGTTCCTGCTTGCCGGCACCGTGATAGTCGGACGAGCCGGTGGCCAGCAGGCCGAGTTCCGCAGCGAGCGCGCGCAGGTCTGCACGCGTGGCCTGGTCATGGTCCTGGTGGTCGACCTCAACTCCGTCCAACAGGTCGGACGCGGCCAGCTCGGCCAGTAACTCGGGCGGCAGCTGAGCACGACTGCCCCGTCCCCAGGGATGGGCGACCAAAGCCACTCCCCCGGCTTGCCGGATCAGGCGGAGCGCGGTCTTCAGCTCGGTGGCGTAGCGATGCACGAAGATCGGCTTGTCATCGGCCAGCCAGTTGTCGAACGCCTCCCTGCGGTCGGCGACATAACCGAGTTCGACCATCGCGTCCGCGAGATGCGGACGTCCGACCGAAGGGCTGTCGCCGACCTGCCTGGCCAGCACGTCGACCGGAACTGGCATGCCGTAGCGCGCCAGGTTGGCGAGCATCGCCGGCACCCGTTGCGCCCGGCCTTCGCGGACGTGGGCCAGTTCGGCAGCGAGCCCCGGCGCGTCCGCCAGGCAGCCGTAGCCCAAGAGGTGCACCGAGGCACCACGGTGCTGGGCCGAGATCTCAATGCCGCGGAGCACTTCGACGCCGGCCTGAACCCCCGCCGCGACGGCCTCAGCCAGCCCGTCGAACGTGTCGTGGTCGGTGAGTGCCACCACCTCCAGCGCGGCGGACGCCTTGGCCACCAGCTCGGCCGGCGTGTCGGTGCCGTCCGAGACGTTCGAATGGGTGTGCAGGTCGATCCTCATGTGCACATCCTGCCAAGCCCCACTGACAAGCGGGCCGGTGAGGGTTCGACACCAGCTTCCTGAAAGTTGACTGAGAATCGGGGCGCACACTCGGTTTGGCGCTGCGACGGACGAAAACTGTCAGACCCGACCGATTTGCTTGGTTCATGGAAGAACAGCAGCGGGATCGGTTGCCGGTGGCGGCAGCGCTGGGCCAGCTCCGGGCCGTCCTGGATCGGGTGGATGCCGATCTGGGTGGGGCGACGCCGTCTGCCCTGCTTGGTGAGGCCACCGCGGCCCGCAGTCTGACCGGACGGCTGGACGCGCTGGCCTCGCTGTTGCTGGCCAAAGCCGATCGCGCCAACGCGTCGGAGCGTTCGGCTGGGACGCCGACCTCGACGTGGCTGGCGATCGATCAGAACCTGACCAAGCGTGAAGCTGCTGGTGCGTTGCATCGGGCCAGTGAGCTGGCTGCGCATCCAGTGCTCGGTCAGGCGGCGGTTGCTGGACGGGTGGGCACCGGTCAGGTGCGGGCGATCAACACCGTGCTTGGCGGATTGGCTGCTCAGCTGGACGCGGCGCAGCAGGCCCAAGCTGAGGAGTTGCTAGTGGGCCTGGCCGACAGCATGGATTCGGACGCGTTGGGCAGGGCTGCTCCTCAAGTGCTGGCGAAGGTCGCTCCGGCCGACACTGACGAGCTACTCGAAACCAAGTTGCAGCGTGAGGCTGAAGCGGCGCACCACAATCGGTCGCTGCGGTTCTGGCGGCAGGGTGGTTCGGTGCGGTTCGCGGGAAGTCTGCCCAAGCTGGCCGGTGAGCAGTTCATCACCCTGCTCGACGCGCACAGCGAAGCGTTGCGGCGCACCGCCGTGGAGGCCCGCGACCCGCTGTACGTGAACGCCACCCCCGAACAACGCCGCGCCGATGCCTTCACTCACCTGCTGGGCCAGGCGGCGACCGCCCAACCCAAACCCGGTGTGGGCACGGCGAAGGTGATCGTGAAACTCGACTACGACCAGTTGCGCAAGGGTGCTGCTGGCGCCGGGGTGGTCGGTGACGGCATTCAGCTGTCGGCTGGTGAACTCCGGCAGGCCTGTTGTGACGCCGAACTCATCCCGGTGGTGCTGCGTGGCGGTAGCGAGGTGTTGGATGTGGGCCGCTCGCGCCGGCTGGTGACCCCCGCGATGCGGGCGGCGCTGATCGCCCGCGACGGTGGGTGCGTGTTCCCTGGGTGTACTACGCCACCATCAGCGTGCGAGGCGCATCACGTGGTGCCCTGGTGGCTGGGTGGTTTGACCGCCCTATCGAATCTGGTCCTGATGTGTCACCACCACCACGGCCTGGTCGAACCAGCCAAGTACTACCAGCGCGACCAGTGGCAAGTTCGGATCAGTGAAGCCGACCGGCTACCCGAGTTCGCCCCACCTGCCAGGCATCCGCAGGCCGGCGTGTGGCTCAGACACGCCCGCCACCGGCACACCGAGCGAACAGCGGCTTGACCCGACCGGCCCGCAGCTTGGGCCGGCCGCGAAGCCTGCCCACCGACC
>JAKOQD010000340.1 GCA_029778515.1 Actinomycetes bacterium | reverse complement strand
CCCGACGAGCCGGACGTTGTCCAGCTCGCCCCTGGCGTGGTCCTGCGCCATCTGGACGCCGGCCCGCCCACGCCGCTGCCCAAGAGCGAAATCGACGCCCACATCGCTGAATTCTCGGACGGGCTGGCGAAACTCGAACCGGCCGACCTGGTGCACTCCCAGCATTGGATGTCCGGTGTCGCAGCGCTGCCGGTGGCCCGCGCCTGGGGCGTTCCACATGTGCAGAGCTACCACTCGGTCGCGGCGCTGCCCGGCTCACCACTCTCGTCCGGCGAGCCGCCGGAATCGTCCGCCCGGGTGGCCGGCGAGGCGATGGTGGCCCGGGAGTCCCAGGCCGTGGTTGCGATCAGCGCCGCCGAGGCCGACACGGTGATCTTCCGGTGTGGCGCGGACGCGGACAAGGTCACGATCATCTCGCCGGGGGTCGACCAGGAGCTGTTTCGTCCGCTGGCCCCGGGGGAGGCGTTATGGACGTGGCCGGATGCGGGCCCGTGGCCGCTCGGCTATGTGCTCTTCGCCGCTCGGCTGCAGCCGCTGAAAGGCCCGGATCTGGCGATCGGCGCGCTGGCGCATCTCGATCCGGCGATCCGGCCGCACCTGGTGATCGCGGGTGACACGTCCGCTGACTTCGCCAGTTACGAGAATGAGTTGCGGCGGCTGGTGACCGATCTCGGGCTGGCCGATGACGTCACCTTCGTCGGGCCGCAGCCGCGTCCGGAGTTGGCCCGGCTGATGCGCTCGGCGCGGGTGGTGCTGGTGCCGTCACATTCGGAGACGTTCGGCCTGGTCGCGCTCGAAGCCGAGGCCAGCGGGACGCCGGTGATCGCGGCCGCGGCGGGTGGACTGCGCGAGGCGGTGGCGCACGGCGAGACCGGTCAGCTGATGGACTCCAGGCTTCCCGAGGACTGGGGCAAGGCGCTGACCAAGCTGCTCACCCAGCCGGGCCTGGCCGAGCAGATGGGCGTGGTGGCCCGCGTCCATGCGCGCCGGTTCGAATGGCGCTGGGCGGCGCAGCGGCTGGTCGCCGTGTACGAGGACCTGCTGCAGCGATGACCCCCGACTTCACCCGTGTGGTCTTCCTGCACGCGCACCCGGACGACGAGACGCTGGTCACCGGTGCCCTGCTGGCCGCGCTGGCCGCATCCGGACGCGAGGTGGCGGTGGTCACCGCGACTCGCGGCGAGCAGGGTGAGATCGTGCCAGGGACGTTCACCGGCAGCGGGCCAGCGTTGGTCGCGCACCGGGAGGCTGAGCTCGCGTCTGCCCTGGCCGCGCTCGGGGTGACCCGGCACGCCTTCCTTGGCGCCCCACCCGCCTTGGCGATTGGCGCGCTGGCAAGGCGATACACCGATTCGGGCATGCGCTGGGTCACGCCGACGGTGGCCGGTCCGTCCGCCACCGCCGGCCCGGACAGCCTCACCGCTGCCGACCCGGACGCCGCCGCGGCCGATCTGGTGGCCTACCTCGAGCACGTCGGGGCGACCGCGCTGGTCAGCTACGACGCGCACGGCGGCTACGGACACCCCGACCACGTGTCCTGCCACGAGATCGCCGTGCGGGCGGCCGAGCGCAGTGGGGTGCCGCTGTTCGAAATCGTCTCGGAGCCACTGCTGCCGGACGCGGCCGCGGTCGAGTTCGCCAACCCCGAGCGGCTACCTGCGGTGAAGCGAGCCCTGGCGCACCATGCCAGCCAGCTGACCGTTGCCGGTGAGGAGTTGGTGCACGTCGGTGGCCAGCGCCAGCCGATCATGACTTCAGTCTGGCTGCGTCCGCGAAGTTGAGCCTGCGGAGGGGACGAACCGGATTTCGGGAGGTGATGGCGGCGATGCTGCTGCCCGCGCCTCAGCAAACCCGAGTCGGTGGGCTTATCGGGCTGGGGTCCGGCTTGATAACCCAGCCAAGTCGGGTCGCGTCTCCTCGGGAGCAGTGGCGGGGGGCACGCAGCCAAGCCTTCGAATCAGCTGTGAACCGACCCAGCGGACGCGAAGCGTGCGGGCTTGCGGGCACGCGCCCCTTACCATGGACGCGGTGAGCGTGGCAGCAGGCCCGCACAACAGCAGTCGGAGGAAGCATGGGATCGGTGAGCCGTCGCACGGCCATGATCGGCGCGATCGGCGTCGCAGGAGCAGCCGTGGTGGGGTGTTCGACCCAACCTCCGACCGGGTCCACCTCGGCCCCAGCGCCCAACCCCGGCGCGCCCGAGGCCACGTCCGCAACACCGAGCCCGACGCCCACCGAGGACACCACGCCCCGCTGGCCGCTGACCGGCGAGGTGCTGGACGACCCCGAGGACGCCAAGCGGGTGGTCGTGGCCGTGAAGGTCCCGGACAACAAGGGTGAGCACCCGCAGATCGGCCTCGACAAGGCCGACATCGTCTACGTCCAGCTCGACGGCTACCCGGCAGCGGTCGGCCAGTCCGGCACCCGGCTGGTGCCGGTCTACCACTCCAAGTACGCCGAGACGGTGAACCCGGTGCGCTCGATCCGTCCGGTGGACATCCCGATGCTCTCGCCCATGACCGGCATCATCGGCAGCACCGGCGCGTACCCGTGGGTGCTGCGCTATGCCGCCGAGTTCGAGGACTACCTGGTCACCGGCAAGCAGTACATGACCACCAAGGGCACCGGTTCCTACTCGATCCTGAGCAGCCGTGTCCGCACCCTCAACGGCCAGACCTACTACGACCGCGCGGTGGCCTGCCACCCGGCCACCCTGGCCAAGCAGAGCAAGAAGTTCAGCGAAGGTCCGCAGCAGCACTACCTGCCGTGGGCGGCGACGGACGAAGAGGTCAGCACTGAGGTCGCCGGCCAGCCGGCCAGCTTCGTGAGCGTCCCCTGGAAGAAGGGCGACACCTACAACATGAGCTACAGCTACAGCAAGAAGAAGAAGCGCTACCTGCGCAGCATGCCGTGGGGAAAGCACGTGCTGGCGGACGGGACGCAGGTCTCCTGTGACAACGTGCTGGTGATCTGCGCCAAGCAGGTCTTCGGGAAGATCTACTCCAGCGGCAAGATCAAGACGTCCGGGCCGTACCACATGGAGCCGATCCACCAGATCATCAACACCAAGGGCACCTTCTACTACGCGCACGGCGGCAAGTTCGTCACCGGCACCTGGACGAAGGGCGAAGTCAGCGAGGTGTTCCAGTTCACCCTTGAGGACGGCACTCCGCTGAAGATGGCGCCGGGCCAGACCTACATCGAGTTGCCGAACAAGGGCGCAAAGGTCACGATCAAGGAGTGAGGCCGAACCGGCCACTCCGACTGGACGAAGTGAGGCTGGGATGAGGTCGATGGTGCGGATCCTGGGCGTTGCCCGGGAGTTGCTGCCTGCGTACGCCGCGATCGTGCTGGCCGGGCTGCTCACCGCTGCGACCGGCCTGGCCGTGCCGTTCATCGTCAAGGCCGCGACGGACGAGGTCGTGGCCGCGACCACTGGAGCCGGCGGAGGCGGGGTGCCGGCGGTGCTCTGGCTGGCGTTCCTCCTGCTGCTGACTGATCTGGCGAACACGCTGATCACCAACTTCGGCGGCTATCTCGGTGATGTGATGGCGATCCGGCTGCGCTCGATCCTGTCCCGGAACTACTTCGAGAAGCTGTTGCGGCTGCCGCAGCGGTACTTCGACTCCGAGCTCACCGGGACGATCATTTCGCGGCTGCAGCGCTCGATCACCGAGACCACCGGCTTCCTGAACATGTTCGCGAACAACTTCCTGCCGATGCTGCTAACCGTGGCCGCCTCACTGGTGATCATCGCCTGGTACTCGTGGTGGCTGGCGCTGCTGATGATCGCGGTCTACCCGGTGTTCACCTGGCTGACCATGCTCACCTCCCGGCGCTGGCAGCGGCTGGAGACCGCGAAGAACGCCGAGTTCGACATCGCCGGGGGACGCTTCGCCGAGGTCGTCGGCCAGATCAAGGTGGTGAAGAGCTTCGGCGCGGAGGCCCGCGAACTGTCGCAATTCAGCGGACGCTACGACTCGACCGTCGCGCTCACCAGGGAGCAGTCGACCTACTGGCACCGCATGGACGTGGCCCGTCGCGGCGCCCTGAACGTCATCTTCTTCGGCATCTACGCCATCATCTTCGTGGCCACGATCTCGGGTTCGTTCACGCTCGGCGTGATGGTGCTGCTGATCCAACTGGTCAGCCTGGCGCGCCAGCCGGTGCAGTCGATGAGCTACCTGGTGGACGCCTCCCAGCGTGCCATCACCGGTAGTCGCGACTACTTCAAGGTGATGGACGAGCCCACCGAGACCGCGTCCATCGAACTTGAGCCCACTGTCATCCCGGCAACAAGAGTTCGCCCCGCCTCAGGTGTCATCCCGGCGGAGGCCGGGATCCCGACGGCGACCCCCGTGGTCGAGTTCCGCGACGCCCACTTCGGCTACACCGAGGCAGCCCAGGTGCTCGCCGGCGTGAGCTTTGGGGTGTTCCGCGGCGAGCGGGTGGCGTTCGTCGGCGAGAGCGGAGTGGGCAAGACGACGATCGCGTCCCTGCTGTTGGGGCTGTACCCCCTGACCAGCGGGTCGCTGCTGGTCAACGGACGCGAGGTGGCGGCCATTCCGCTGGCCGAGTTGCGGTCGCAGGTCGGAGTGGTGTTCCAGGATCCATCGCTGTTCTCCGGCACGATCCGGGAGAACCTCGCCTACGGCCGCCCGTCCGCGACCGAGGACGAGATCGTCACCGCGGCCAAGCGGGCGCACGCCCATGTGTTCATCAGCGCGCTGCCCGGCGGCTACGACGCCGAGATCGGCGAGCGCGGGGTGAAGCTGTCCGGTGGCCAGAAGCAGCGGATCGCGGTGGCCAGGGCGATGCTGAAGGACGCACCGATCCTGGTGCTGGACGAAGCCACGTCCTCGCTGGATTCCAAAGCCGAGCGCCTGGTGCAGGACGGACTCGAAGAGCTGATGACCGATCGCACCACGCTGATCATCGCGCACCGGTTGAGCACGATCAGCTCGGTCGACCGGATCATCACGCTGCGCGAAGGCCAGATCGACGAGATCGGTACGCCTGCCGAACTCGCCCGTACCGGCGGCATCTACGCCGAACTGCTCGCGCTGCAGGCGTCCAGCACCAAGGCCGCCCGCAAGCTGCTGCAGCGCTACGAGATCCTCGGCTAAGGCCCCCGGCCGCGCACCCAGCGGGTCGCGGCTGTGACATGCTCTAGTGAGGCAGGACCAGCGGGAGACGGGATGGGCATGAGCGAAGCGACAGGTGCGGCGGACGCGAAGAAGCGCATCCTGTTCCTGTTCTCCGACACCGGTGGCGGCCACCGGTCGGCAACGGAGGCGATGATCGAGGCGCTCGACCTGGAGTTCCCCGGCCGTTTCGATTCGCACAAGGTCGACTTCTTCCGCGAGTACTACCCGAGCCCGCTGCGGTTCGCGCCGGAGATCTATCCGCCGTTCTCACGGATTCCGAACGCCTGGGGGCTCTCCTTCAAGGCATCGGACGGGAAGAGCCGCGCGCGCGCACTGAACGGTATGACCTATCCGTATCTGCGGCGCTCGGCGAAGCGGCTGGTCAATCAGAATCCGGCCGACCTGATCGTTTCGGTGCATCCGCTGGTGAACACGACGTTGATGCGGGCCATGCGGAACTCGCCGCGGCCCTACATCACGGTGGTCACCGACCTGGTCTCGACGCACGCGTTCTGGTTCGACCGGCGCGCTGACCTGGTCGTGGTGGCCACCGAGGAAGCGAAGGCGAAAGCGATTGAGTACGGCATCCCCGAGGGCAACCTGCGGGTGATCGGGTTGCCGGTTGCCGACCGGTTCACCCATCCCGAGTTCGATCGGACGGCCTGGCGCCAGCAGATGGGCTGGCGGACGGACCTGCCGGTGATCCTGCTGGTCGGTGGCGGCGACGGCATGGGTCCGCTGAAGCGGGTCGCGAAGGCGATCAACGACGCGAACCTGCCCGCGTCCCTGGTGGTGATCTGCGGGCGCAATGCCGAACTGAAGGCCGAACTCGAAGCTGTGGAGTGGCGCATGCCCACCCACATCTACGGGTTCACCACCGAGATGCCGAAGTTCATGACCGCGTCCGACATGTTGGTGACCAAAGCCGGCCCGGGCACGATCAGCGAAGCGTTCATCGCGCGGTTGCCGCTGATCCTGTACGCCCGGCTGCCCGGGCAGGAGGACGGGAACGTCACCTACGTTGAGAACGAGCGGGCCGGGGTGTGGGCGCCGCGTCCGCGCGAGGTGGTGGACGCGGTCCGGCATTGGGTGGAGAACCCGGCCGCCCGCGAGGCTGCGGCGATCGCTTCGGCCCGGGTGGCCCGTCCGAATGCCGCTCGGGACATCGCCCGCCTGATCGCCGACCAGGTCGGAGTGCGGCCGACCACCGTCCGTGTTGAGAGCCAGGCTTAGCCCGGATCCAACGATGGGCATCGTCTTGGGCGGCGCCAGGCCGGTGGCCTGGTTGGCTTCGTGCAGTTGAATCCGACTTTGATGGCATCTGGGGCGGGTCTGTCCGACTGTTGCAGGTGGAACCAGGTTTCGATGGCTTATGCGCTGCTGGTGAGGCTCGACATGCCATCCAATCGGGTCAGGCTTGCTCGCGACGGAGCCAGGTCTTGGATATGCCATCAAAGTCGGGTTAGCCGCGATTCGGTGCCAAGGCTGGCGCTCGGTGTTGGCTCTGCCGCCCGGTAGCGCGGGCACCGGCTACCTTGGAATGCCGGAACGCGTTAGGAGCAGTCTTGGTCAGCCAACAAAACGAACCGCCCGAGAAGGAGGAGAAGGAGCCCATCAAGGTCTCCTTCTCGCTGCCGCAATTGATCGGCGGCGCGTTGGCAGCGGCAACTGCGGCCGCCGTCGGCTCCAGTCTGGGCGTGGCTGGGACGATCTTCGGCGCGGCGGTGGCCAGCGTCGTCGGCGGCGTGGGCGGCACCCTCTACAGCGCGGGTATCGACCGGACGCATCGCAAGGTCGCATCAGTGATCACGCGGACGGGGCCCGTCCCGGTCGAACCGGCCGACGGTGTCGACCTGACCCTGTTGGACGTGACCGCTGGCGCGCCTCCGGTCGCGGGATCGGCTTCGGGATCGGCTTCGCGGTCGCCCGGTGGCGATGACCCGTCCGGACGGAAGAAGCGGATCTGGAAGGTGGCCGCGATCACTGCTGCGGCGATCTTCGCGATCTCGCTGGTGGTGATCACCGTCGTGGAACTCGGCCTGGGCCGCGCATTCGGTGGAGGTGAGGGGACGACGGTCTCGCAGGTGGTCCGCCCGAAGGCGAACCCGAGCAAGTCGGTGAGCCCGACCCCGAAGCCGACTCCGTCCGAGTCGGCGTCTTCGTCCGCGCCGGAGCCGAGCCCGAGCGAGTCGGTGACGCCGGCTCCGTCCGAGCCGACCGAGTCGAGCGTCGTGCCCACTCCGGCCGCGACGCCGACGGTCACGGTCACCCAGGTGGCAAGCACCGAAGCTGCGGCGGTGGAGCCCACCGGCTAGCTCGCCAGGAATCCCTCGGTTGGTCGAGCCTGGCCCTGAGCTTGTCGGAGGGCCGAGGCCGCTAGTTGTCGAAGCTGTTGATCATGAACTGCGCGGCCCTGGTGACGTATTCGCGGAACTCCGCCAGTTCGGCCTGCGGCAGCTCGAGTAAGTCGAGGGCGGCGTTCATGTGGCGCAACCAGCGATCGCGCATGTCCGGGGTGACCTGGAACGGCGCGTGCCGCAGCCGGAGCCGCGGATGCCCACGGGTCTGGGAATAGGTGTGCGGACCGCCCCAGTACTGCTCCAGGAACAGCAGCAGCCGCTGCTTGGCCGGGCCGAGGTCCGCCTCCGGGTAGAGCGCGCGCAGCGGCTCGTCCGCCGCAACCCCGCGGTAGAACTCGTCGATCAGCTTCACGAACGTCTCGTGGCCGCCGACCCGGTCGTAGAGGGACGCTTCCGCAGGCATCCGTCCATTCTTCCCGGGCGGACGCGTGGACGCCATCGCGAGCGTTTCACAAGCCTTCTGCCGAATCGCCGGATGGAACTGTGATGGCGCATCAAGGAACTGTCCCCAGAATCATCGGTGCCAGTGAGAGCCGAGTGGCGATACGGAAAGGAACCGTCCCCCGAGTTGCTGCGGGCTTGGCTGCCGACACACGGCCCCCGGATCAGCCCAGATAGGACGCGATCCCGTCCGCCAGCGCGACCGCGGCCTGGGTGCGGAACTTCGCCGACTTGAGTAGGGCTGCGTCCTTGGGATGGCGCATATTGCCCATCTCCATCATCACGGCGACCCGCTTCGACAGGTTCAGCGTGGCAATGTCCGAGCGGGGGCTGAGCGCGGTGCCCTTGCCGATATAGGTCGAACGCGGCATCGCGGTCCCGGTCTCCAGCGCGCTGCGCAGATCCTTGGCGAGGGCCTTCGATTCGGCTTCCAGGGCGGCGCCACCGACCATCGTCGTGCTGATGATCACGTGGAACCCGCGCGCCTTCTTGGAATAGCTGCCGTCAGCGTGCAGCGAAATCAGCACGTCCGCGCCTCGCGCATTGGCCAGTGTCGAGCGAAGGTTTACGCACGGTCCCTGGCTGGAGTCGTCCGAGCGGGTGAGCAGCACCTCGGCGCCGCGGGCGCGCAACTCCTCGGCAAGGGTGTTGGCCTGCGCCCAGTTGTAGGCGTGTTCGGCGTAGCCGGAGTTGGTTGCCGTGCCGGAGGAGTTGCAGGCCTTTTTCCTGCCGTTCCCGGACGGCACCAGCTTGCCGAGCTTCTTGGTCCAGACCCCGTTGTGCCCTGGATCGATCACGATCAGCCTGCCGGCGAGGGTGCCAGCCGGCATCGCCTCGGTCGCAGAGTGTGCGCGTAGGTCAACCGCCGGGCTGGTGTCGGGGACGGCCGCGCCGAGCACTGCGCTCCGGAGCGAGGGGGCGGAGGCCGACGTGACCTTCGGGGCGTCCGGCGTCGGCGTCGTGCAACCCGTCAGCGCAACTGCGCACGCCAGCACGACGGACGCAGATCGAAGCGGACGCAGCTGGTGCACCCGACCAGTATCCCCTCTTGCGCCACCCAAGTAATCTGAGCAACTCTCAGCTTTTTCTAGGCTTTTCCTCAGTTTGGACGCATGGTTGTTCCGGCAGAACTCAAGAAGTAGCTACGCCAGCCCCTGACGAGCTGGTCGCGTCCCCCCGACACGATTCGACCGGCTGCGCGTTCGCGTCCGGAATACCCGGTCACGCTGTTGCGGTTGGCACAGGTAACCCAGTGAGAGGATTGCCGTGACCGAGGAGTTCAGTCACAACCAGGCCGAGAGCCGGTTCGAGGTGCACATCGACGGCGAGCTGGCCGGCGAGTGCCACTACCGCCTCAACGGGGACGTGGCCGTGTTCGACCACACCGTGGTGCCACCCGAGTTCGGTGGCCGCGGGATCGCCGGACGCTTGGTCACCCATGCAATGGACGAGGTCCGCACCGCCGGCGCATGGAAGGTGCGGCCGGCCTGCAGCTACGTAGCCGGCTGGTTCGGCAAGCATCCTGAGTACGCCGATCTGCTGGCTTGAAACGAGGGGGCGTGTGGCGGGTGAGCAATTCTGACGCTTGCCGCCACCTCCCGTCCGAGCGGACGATTCGGCCAAGACCGCATTTTGCCGGGGGGTCGATTGTCCAGTCAGCCGATCATCATCGACGCCGAGCAGACGCGTCAGCGCTCCGAGGCGTGCCTGGCCAGCGGTGACTTCAAGGCAGCGGACGCGGGCTACGCCGAATTGCGTCGGCTGGGCGCGCTTTCGGCAAGCGATGCCGGCAAGTGGCTGAGGGCAGTCCGTGCGCTCACCCAGCTCGGCGAGCTTGACGAGAACGACCAGCGACCCAGCCTGGAAGAGCTGGTCGCCGCCTTCCCCGACGACCAGGATCTGCTGGAGTTCGTCGCTGCCGAAGTCTGGCAGCGCGCCGAGTCCCACGCGGTCCCAGGCGAAGAGGACGCCGAAATCGCCCGGCGAGCGTGGCAGGCCGCCCTGCACATGGCCGGCCCCGTCCCAGAATCGGACGCGGCCGGCGTCCGCCTGATCAGACTGGTTGACCGCTTCTTCCAAGCCGGACGCCGCCAGCAGACGCCGATCGGCAGCTATCCCGAGTACGAGCAGGCGCTGGTCAGGTTCGCCGCCGCCGGGCCGGAATCGACGCTGCGAGCAGCAGATCTGCTGGCCGCTGAGAGTCCTGTCCTCGCGCTGGAACTGGTTGCGACCAGCGAGATCAGCGCAGCCAGCGTGCTGGTGCGGGCGGTCGCGTCCGCCGAGATGGAAGACCACGTGGGCGCGACGTCATTGTTCGACGAGCTGACAGCGCGCTGGGGGCAGGGCTTCGAGACCCTGGACGTGGAGGACCGTTCCCGCTGGGTCCAGTCGATGACCGACGTCGGCCGGTTCGCTGAGGCCGAAGCGGCTTGCCTCCGCACGATCGAGCAGATCGAGCACAGCCCGGAGACCTTGGCCGGAATGGACGGCGCCCAAGACCACTGGCGCCACGTCTACCACCTGCTGGCCTACCGGCTGGCCGCGCAGCAGGGCCGCTACCGCGAAGCCTGGGACCACTTGCGGCGCGCCAGCACCGTCCTGGACGCGGACCTCTCGCCGGAGTTGCGCCGCTCCGTCCTGCGGGTGCGCATCCTTCTCGCCGATCGGGACGAGGCCGAAGGCATCCTCGCCGAACTGGCAGAGCTGGCCAGCTGTGACCCCTACGACACCGCGTACGCCGAAGCCTGCCTGTGGGCGGGCACGCAGTGGGGCACCCCGGACGCGGACGCGTCGCACCACGCCTCCGGCGGCACCTTCAGTGGCGCTCGCTACGCGGGACAGGCCGCCGCCCGCGCCCTGCTGGCTCAGGCCGGTCCGGAAGTGAGCAGCCGCCAGCTGATCCGGCTGGCGCTGCTGGCCGGCGATGACGACCGCGCACAGGCGTTGTTGACCGCCGAGCCGCTGGTTGCGTCCGATCCCTGGCCGGCGAAAGTACTGGCAGCGCTGGTGGCGCTGCGCCAGGGCGACGACCTCACCGCCAACCGGCTGATCGCCGAAGTCATGCCGCAGCGTCGCCACGACCTCGACCTGCGGGTGCTGGACGCGCAGGCTTCCCTGATCAGCGGTGACTACAAAGTGTCGTTGCGCGAGGCGATGGCGATCACCGACAGCGTTGGCGTACACATCCTGGCCCGGGTGATCCGGGCAGAGAGCGAGTTCGAGGCCGCGCTCGCGATGGTGGCGGACGAGGACGCGTCCCACGGTTCGGTGGAGAACGCCCAGCAGCTGATGGCGGCCGTCTCCGACTACCGGACCGTGGCCGACCTGCAGCGCGACACGATCGGCTATCTGCGCACCGCAGCGGCCCCCGACGCTGTCGCGATCGGATCGGAGCCGCTACCACCGCGGTTGTTCACCGAGGTGTGCCGGCGCGGGCTGCACGCCGCGATCCTGGCCCAGGAGGCGTTGGACCGGCTCGGCCTACGCGGGGACCGGCAGTTGGTGACCGATGCCCAGGACCTGGTTCAGCACCTTAGGTCGGTAACCCGTCCGTGTTGCCGGACGTGGGGCTCGCGACCGTCCCGCCTACTGCACCAGGTGCGGCACCTGGTCGACCGTGACGAGGCCACCCGGCTGGCACTGCTGATGATCTCGCACCGCTGGTCGGCTTGGCGCCGGCGGCTGCAGAATTTCGGCTTCATCGGGCTCGGCGCGCTGGTCACGTGGGCGGGGCTGACGAACGTCCTGCCCGGCCCCGAGTCGGACACGATCCGCGCGCTGGTGCTCGGTCTCGGCGTCCTGCTGCTGCTGATGCCGTTCGCGCGCAGCCTGAAGGTGGGCGTGGTCGAACTCAGCCGGGACGCGGACGCCGCCCCGCTGAGCGGACGCTCGAAGTCCCTGCGCACCTCCCGCCTGCTGCTGCGAGCCAACCATCTCGGGACGTTCCCGCTGCCGTCCCCACCGGAGAAGGGCCGCCGGGCACACGCCCAGTCGCGTGATTGAGCGTCCCCTGAGCTACCCGGCTTTTGCTACCGAAATTGGCGTTTGCCAGCGAAATTCCCGTAGCAAACGCCCAATTTCGGCAGCAAACCTGGGAATGCGAACGCAGCCATCGGTGCGGTCGTCCCCTATGGAACGGTCCTCGCAAGCTCAGGACAAAGCTCGTCAGGGTCCCTTTCTCAGCCGAGCAGCGTCTCGGGAGCGTTGGCCACCGCGACCTCGACTTGGCGGCGATGCCGTGCGCTCATCCGGGGTAGCTGGTCGAGCGGGAAGAAGGCAGCGGCGGACGCTTCCCCGTCCGCCGGGTACGGCTCGCCCGACGTCCAGCGGCAGCGGAAGACGTGGTCGATGTACTGGCTCTGGTCGCCGTTTTCGTAGGTGATCACCTCGGTGACGGTGAGCCAGACCAACCGATCGATCTCCGCGACCACACCGGTTTCCTCCGCGATCTCGCGGATCGCAGTGTGGTGAGGATGCTCGCCGGGATCGACGATGCCGGCGACCGGCGTCCACGCGCCGTTGTCGGATCGTCTCACCAGGAGCACCTCGGACGCGTCCGCCTGCTCCCGCAGGACCACCCCGGTAGCACCGGAGAGCCAAAGCGGCATGCTGCCGACATGGTTGCGCAACTCGATGATGAAGTCGGGTGTGGGCACCGGAAGAGCCTACGCCTGCGGCTGGGTATCGAACACGATCGCCGCGAACACGATGGCGCCAGGGCCGGAGCACCGTCCCCCCAGATCAGTGATCCCGGCCCTGGCCGCCTCGAGCATCAGCCCCCATGTAGCTGAGCGCTCTTCGAGTTCCCCCGAGCGTCCGACACTGGGTTCGAGTCGTTTCGGACGGATTCTCGGCGAGGTCACCGTCGACTGGTGTCCCCGACCACGTGCCCCCCGTACGGGCGGGTCATCGATGAGTCGCAGGTGGTTTGACCACCTCTGGGCTTAACCCTAAAGGCGTACTGAACCCGTGGGGAAGCCTCTGACTACCGGTTTTGCAGATCTGTGCGGAGTAGAAGTACTCATCGGTCTACGCTCTTGACGTGTTCCGAACGGAAGCGTCCCCGGGTCCTGCGGTGCTGGTGCGGCCCATGCGGACCGGTGATGCTGTGGGCGTGCTGGCCGTCCAGTTGGCCGCATTCACGATCGAGTCCGAGCTGTACGACGATCCCGAATTGCCGCCCCTGCTGGAGCCGCACGCGGACCTCAACCACTGGCTGGACGCGGGCGGGCTCGGCTTCGTCGCCGAGGCGGACGGACGCCTGGTCGGCTCGATCCGGATCGAACTGGACGGCGACGTCGTACTGATCAGCCGGCTCTCGGTCGCACCCGAATACCAGCGCAGGGGCATCGGCGAAGCGCTGCTGCGCCACGCCGAGTCCGTGACGCCCGCGGTCACCGCGAGACTGTTCACCGGACACTTGAGCGCCGCGAACCTGCGCCTCTACGCCCGGCTCGGCTACACCGAGGAGCGCCGCCAGCCAGTCGACGCCAAAGTCACCCTTGTGCACCTTCGCAAGGACCTGCGCCCGTCCGACTAACTGGGCTATCCGAGCGAAGTTGAAGAGGGGATGGACGGCGGGGGTTTCGACAGGGTCGACCGGTTGGGGTCGGCTAGCCAGCTACCGGGGGCTCGACTGGGGGGAGTCCTTCGCGGGCGAGGTCCTTCGCCAACGCGGACGCGGTATCGCTGACCGATTCCAGGGGCGAGCTGAACGGCTGCTCGTCACCGATGCAGACGGTTCCGTCCGGCTGGGCGCCGGTGAGCAGGTAAGCGTCCACGCGGGAGGTGACGCACGCGGACGTCCCGTAGGCGGTGTGCCCCCACGAGTCGCTGCTCAGCAGGTAGCTGTTCGGCATCAGCCGGGCGGTCTGGACGGCGTTGTCGTAGTTCGTGGCCGGATCCTGGTAGTTCCCGACCAGTAGCACCGGTGCGGCCGTCGGCTGGATGAAGCTGCCGCGGAACACGTCTTCGTCCTTGGCCTTCCAGTACTGGGTGGCGCACTGCACATCCGACCAGGCCCACAGCCTGCCGAAATGCGGCACGGCCGCGTCCGCGCGCGTCGCGGCCAACTGCCAGGTGCCCGGCCATCGCGGCTCGCGTGAGTCGGTGCAGATCACGCTCGAGTAGGCGTCCAGCTCGTTGTCGTAGGTACCGATCAGGACCGACTGGGTGCGGGCCGCGCGCTGGTACGACTTCACCAGCGTCATCAGGTTCTTCCCCGCGCGTCGTAGCGTTGCGCTCGAGCCGGGGTACAGCACGTCGTCCAGCCGGGCGGTGAGCTCGGCCACATAGTCCATCCCGGACGGGTAGTAGAGCAGGCTGAGCACCGCCGAGATGTACTCGGTGTAGGTGAAGCGGAACGCCCCACCGTCATCGGCGACGTCCACCCAGCCCCTGATGCGCAGTTCCGCCGCCACCCGGTCGAAATCGGCTTTGGGGTCAGCCAGTGGGCAGTACTGCGGACCCTTCGCCGCGCACCGTTCTAGCCCGGTCTGCAGCGCCTGCCAGGCGCCCTCGGCCGCCCGGATCCGGATGGTGGTCGGCGACCCGCCAGTACTCGAGTTGCCGGCCCACGCCGTCGGGTCGACCACGCCGTCCAGAGCCATCGCTCGGAACCGATCGGGGAACAGGCTGGCGTAGACCTCGCCGAGATAGGTGCCGTAGGAGAAGCCGAGATAGCTCAGCTTGGCGGACTTACCGCCCAGCGTGCGGCGCAGCACGTCCAGATCGCGGGCCACCTCTGCGGTCGACATCGCGGACGCCAGCTTGCGGGCGCGCTTGGAGCAGGCCTTGCCCAGCTTCTTCGCCGACTTGAGGTAGAGCTCTTCCTGCGCGGCGTCGACGGGGAAAGCGACCGACATGCCGGACAGCGCGGACGTCTGCTTCGCCGCACTGCTGAAGCAGCGCACCTGGGTGGAGCCGTTCGTCCCCCGCGGATCGAACCCGACGATGTCGAACTTGTTGAGGATCTCCTGGAAAAGAAAGGTGGAGGCCGTGCGGGCCAGCGCCACCCCGGAACCGCCAGGGCCGCCGGGGTTGAGGAACAGCGTGCCGACCCGGTTGGTCGGATCGGCCGCGGGCACCTTGAACAGCGCTACCCGCACTTTCGCGCCCTTGGGCTTGTCGTAGTCCAGCGGCAACTTGACCGTTGCCGAGTACCCGCTGCCGTCACTTGCCTTGTGCCACTTCAGCTTGGATACGCGGACGCGGTCGACCCGTTTGGCTTCCTTGGCGGACGTGGTCGCAGCCCCGACGTTCGCGGCGAGCCCGGTCTTCACCTGCTCGGCGATCGCCGCGGCGGGAGCAGCGCCGGCCGGACCAACCGACAGCAGGCTCGAAACGAGCCCGCTGACAATGATTGGCACGAGTCTATGGCGGCGTCTCCCCGATTGCATGCGCCTCTCCTGGACGTTGCTGAACCGATCGCCCGATGAGATCCCGGCGCCGCCGAGTGACGGTGGATCCGAGCGAGGCAGCGGCCTGTTCGGCCAAATATAGCCCGTGGGTGCGTACCGTTCAGGCGGTTGCCAGTTCTCGTCCCCAGGCTGTGGCCCGGCCGAGTTCCCCGTCCGCGAGCGGGCCCTCCATTCCGGTGACGTAGAAGGACGGCCCGATCAGGGTCTCCGCGCCGCGGTCGCGCAAGGCGATGGCCGCCGCCCGCGCCGCCGTCCCGAGACGCTGCCGCTCCTGGATCGAGGTGTCGAACGTGGCTACCCGAATACCCTTCGGCAACTCCAAGACCTCGATCCACTCGCGCACGCCGGTGCGCTCAGCGACGGTCGCGCCCTGCCCGGCCGCGTCCGCACGCGAGCCGGCGTTCGGCATCGAGAGAGTGTGGGTCGGTGCGCCGATCACCAGCAGCGCCACCTCCGCAGGCAAGCTGTCCGGGGCGTCGGAGGCGTGCATCAGTTGCACTTCCCGAGCTCCCAGCACGTCCGCCAGCCCGCCGCTGATGGCCTGGGCGATGGCGAGAGTGTTCCCGAAGATCGATTCGGTCACGATGAGGGCGCTCATTAGGGCGTTTCCTTTCCACCGGTCACCTTACGCACGCTCGCCGCAGGGTCCGGACGGTGGTCAGAAATCGACCCATTGATTGAATGGTCAAACGATTTAACATCCGGCCCGCTCGAGGCCTTCGTCCAGGCCGATGTCATCAACACCCATGCGCTCAAGGCGACCGGTGGCAAGACCTACGCCCAGCTCGATAAGGAGGATCCGCTGCGGGCCACCGCTATGAACGGCTCCTTCCTGCGCTCCTCGCTGTTCACCTCGGTGATCGCGTTCGGCGTTGCCCTGTTCGCGATCGGCGTGGGCGTGCTGGCCCTGCTGCGTTCAGTGGCTGGCTCAGCCTTCTACTTCCACGACCTCCGCGGACGCGGCGTGCTTCTTGACCGACTCGATGCCATCGCGGCAGCTGCGCTCGGTGGCGTAGCCCTGGCCGCTGGCGATGATCTGGCCGTTGCTGGCCTTCAGGCGCCAGCGGTACTTGCCGGCGGCGTCCGGGTAGATCTCGAACTTGCCCATGATCTCTCCTCCTCAGGCGCGGACGTCGGCGTCCGCTCCTAAGGAAGGTTATTGAAGAGTTGGCGTCGCGGTGCCGAGATTGCTCAGGCGAGTTGCAGCCAGGCCGCGGCATCCGGGGGTAGAAGGCCGGCCACCAGCTCGGCGCTGGCCAGGAGCACGGACGCGCCGTCCGGCAGTGCGAGTGGCTTGGCGCCGAAGTTCACCCAGCAGCCGAAACCAGGTTCCCGGGTGAACGCCAAAGCGTCCGCACCGGCCTCGACCCAGGTCAGCGTGCCGTCGCCGAGCGCTGGATGCTCGGCGCGCAGCGCAAGCGCGCGGCGGTACAGGTTCAGCGTGGACGCCTCGTCCAAGGCTTCGATCTCGGCGCTAAGCACGCTCCAGCCGGACGGCTGTGGCAGCCAGGGCGCGGCCGACCCGTCCGGGGAGAACCCGTAGTTGCTACCGGACGCGGTCCAGGGCAGCGGCACCCGGCAACCGTCCCGGCCGAGGTTCTCATAGTTGTTGCCCGCGACCATCGGATCCTGCATCGCGGCCAGCGGGATGTCCTCCACCTCCGGCAGGCCGAGCTCCTCGCCCTGGTAGATGTAGGCGCCACCGGGCAGGGCCAGGCTCAGTAGTGCTGCAGCCCGGGCGCGTCGCGTCCCGGCTTCGAAGTCGGCCGGCAGGTCGATGAAGTGGCTGAGGTTGCGGTCCGTCGGACCGACCAGCTCCTGCGGTCGGGCGTACCGCGACACCGGGCGGCAGATGTCGTGGTTGCCCAGCACCCAGGTGG